>JAICHC010000061.1 GCA_025922795.1 Candidatus Binatia bacterium
CGAGCTACGCGAAGCGGCTCGTGGCAGCTTTCGGACTCGACACGCTGCGGGTTTTGTCCGATCAACCGTTAAGAATTCTGGACGTCGAAGGCATCGGCGAAACGCGCGCGCGCCGCATCATGGAAGCGTGGCAAGCCCAGCGTGGCATGCAGGATGTGATGGTGTTTCTGCAAGGCCACGGCGTCGGCGCCTCGCTCGCGCTCAGGATTTACCGGGTTTTTGGCGCCGATACCATTGCCCAAGTGCGCGAGAATCCCTACGCTCTGGCCCGGCAAGTGCACGGGATTGGTTTTCTGCTAGCCGACCGTCTCGCCGATCATATCGGCATTCGCGGCGATTTTCCGTTGCGGGTTCAAGCCGGGGTCTTGCATGTGCTCGGCGAATTAGCCGAGCGCGGCCATTGCTACTCTGATCTCGCCTCGCTCAGGCGCAATGCTGCCGCGTTATTAAGAGTTGAAGAAGATCCGGTTGACGCTGCGGTCGGCAAACTCGCGGCAAAGGGGAGCTTAGTGCTTCAAGAAGCGGGTGATGCCGGCGTCACACAGGTTTACCTGGCGGAGCTTTACCACGCCGAGAGGCGCGTAGCGTCCGCATTTCACAGGCTGTTGTCGACGCCGTCTCGTATTCAGAACGAGAAGGTCAGCGGTCTATGGAATCGCGCAGCCGCGCGCGGCGCCGTCGACCTCATCAGTCCTGAACTGTTCGGGGCTGCGGCCGTCATTTTGGACGAAGACCAAGTGCGCGCAGCCGAACAGGCTCTGCGGGAGAAAGTTCTGGTTATCACCGGCGGCCCGGGGACCGGCAAAACGACTTTGTTGACCGCTCTGCTAACCATCCTGCGCCGGGCCAAGATCAGCTTCGTCCTGGGTGCGCCGACCGGGCGCGCCGCCAAACGCATGACCGAGAGCGCCGGCGAAGATGCGCTGACAATTCATCGCCTGCTCGAGTACAACCCACGAGACGGCGGTTTTAACAGAAGCCAGGACAATCCATTGCAGGTCGATTATGTCATCGTCGATGAGACCTCAATGGTCGATCTGGCGCTGATGGATCATTTGTTGCGCGCGATCGAGCCGCACAGCCACTTGATTCTCATCGGTGATGTCGATCAGCTGCCGTCGGTCGGCCCGGGCAGCGTGTTGCGCGATCTGATCGATTCCGGCGTCGTCCCAAAAGTCGTTCTACGGCGTATCTTCCGGCAGGACCGCGAGAGCTTGATCGTCGGCAACGCGCACCGGATTCTTCAGGGCCAAACGTTACTTTTCGGAGCAGCCGGGGAGCATCGTGACTTCGCCTTCATCGCGCGTGACACCGAGGATGAGATTCTCAGCAGCGTGAAGCAACTGGTCTGCGAGAGCATTCCACGATCTTTGCAGTTGGAGCCTACGGAGGTGGCTCAAACGATCCAGGTGCTGACGCCGATGCACCGCGGCATGCTCGGCACCATCAATCTGAACCGCGAGCTGCAAAACCTGCTAAATCCACTCGGGCAGTCGCTCGAACGCGGCGGCTTTATCCTGCGCGCCGGCGACAAGGTCATGCAGCTGCGCAACAATTACGAAAAGGGAGTCTTTAACGGCGATCTCGGCCGGATCGTCGCCATCGATCGGGAAAGCGGTAGCGCAAAAATCGATTTTCTCGATAAGCTGGTGGACTACGAGTCCGATGAGCTCGAAGAGATCAGCCTCGCCTACGCGACGTCGGTGCACAAGAGTCAGGGCAGCGAATATCCGGCAGTGGTCATCCCGCTGCACACCTCTCATTATTTGATGCTGCACCGCAGCATTCTTTACACGGCAGTGACGCGTGGCAAAAAACTGGTCGCCCTGGTCGGCAGCCGAAAAGCGCTGGCGATGGCGATCCGAAACCTGCGGGTCGAAAAAAGAAATACCGGTTTGAGAGAAAAGTTGGCCGAGCTGGCTAGAACCAGCCGGTTGATTTGACCTTCAGCGAAACAGCCGGCCGAGTCCTTCGCGGTTGGGCTTGATGCCGAGCTTCGTGAGACAAGCCCAAAGCGTCGCTTGATTGCTGTTCACCACCGGTTTGCCGAGATCCGACTCCAGATCATCAATCGCCTCGACCATGCGCGTATTGGTGCAGCTGAGAAAGTAGCCTTCAGCATCGGCACGGCTGTTCTCCTTGACGATCTTTTTCCATTCGTCCGGCGTCACTTTGGCGTAGGCATGGGTTTCCAGGCCGAGCCCCAACTCCTGCAAAACCGTGTAGCCGGCTTCGCTTAGATATTTTACCTCACGCTCGTTGGTGGCTTTGACATAGGGGCTGATGAGCACCAATTTTTTGATGCCGCAATGATCGAATGCCCGGGTGATCGCTTGAGCTGTCGAGAAGGTTGGGCAGCCGCTCGCTTTCTCGACGATATCGACGATGTTAGCTTCATGCGCCAAGCCGTTCTCCATCGAGTTTGCCGTGCAATGAAAAACGATCACCCCCGGTTTGACGTCGGACAGCGCTTCGGCCGCCTCGACGAGGGAGCTTTTCAGCTCAGCCAACGGTTTGCGCCATTTGCCGGTCATGCGCAGGCGGGTGACGTGGATCCCCACTCCCGGCGGAGCGTAGCGGTTGAACTGCGGTTCGGTCAGGCTGTTGCTCGACGGGATGATAAGCCCGATGCGCGGCTCGGGACTCACAGGCTGGCGGCTCCGAGATTGTAAAACCGGCGCGCATTGCCGTGCAGAAAGGCCGCTTTGTCGGCGGCGCTGATCTCATTATTTTCCAGAAACTCGTTAATCTCGTGTTTGCAGAATTCGTTGTTGACTTCGTGCGGATAGTCGCTGGAAAACACCCAAGGCTTGTTGCCGATTCTCTTGATCGCATGCGCGATATCGGGTTCTTCGCCCTCGCAGCCAACAAAGATCTGTCCGGCGTCGACATGGCGCGCGATATATTCGCTGACCTTTTCTTTGGGCCGGAGCTGGAGAAAGCGTTTGCGCGGATCGTGCTGGATGTGGGTTTCCCAGGAGCGGTCGAAACGTTCCAGGCAAACGAGCATCCACGCCACGCCGCCTTCCATAAAGCCGAACCTCACGTTCGGGAACTTGTCAAAAACACCGTTGAAGACCATGCCGCCGAAGGAAATCATCTGGCCGAAGGGATGACCCAGGGAGTGCACAGGAGCGTACGGGCTCAGATCATCCAGGCCGAGATTCTCATGAGCGCCGCCATGAACGCCGATAGCGCAGCCGAGCCGGTTGGCTTCTTCATAGATCGGCCAGTAACGCTGATCGCCCAAATTGGCCTGGATTCCCGTCGACGGCAGCATGGCGCCGCACATGCCGAGCTCCTTGACGATTCGCCTCAGCTCTTCCACAGCAGCCTGAGGCTCTTGGAGCGCAATCAGCCCCATGCCTTTAAAACGCGGGCTGCGCTTCATGTAGGTGTCATGGAGCCAATTGTTGTAGGCGTGCGCCACGTCGATCGCCCAATCACGGCTGACGATCTTGCCGAAGGCGAGTCCGAGCGTGGTGTATAGCACGGTGGTTTCGATACCGACGTCTTCCAAAAAATCGACCCATCCGTCAGGCCCCACTTTGTTGAACGCGCCGGGTTGGAAATCGTGCAAATTGGCAGAGTGAAGATGATCGAGCGGCGGAAACGGATTAAAGAAACTATGGGTGTCGTACTTGTCGCGATAAGCCTGGGGCATATGGTTGATGATTTCCTTGCATTCCTCGATGACGTGGCCGTCGCCGTCAATGATCGTATGCCCGTTGAATCCCATAGAGATTCCTCCTCGCCAATCGGATTGATTCTAAGTCATCAAGCTAAGACGTTTTTGTCAAGACTTCGACCGACGCCTCGCGCAGCATGGCGGCAAAAGCTTGCGTGATCATTCTGGAGATCCGCCGAGTGAAGCTGGTTTTACTGAATCGTCGCGGTCACGACCAGGTCGGTCTCGTTGCTGCTTGCGTGGTCGCGGTAGCCGAGAATTTGCCGGGTGATCTCGTGCAGATTCGCTGTCGAGCCGCCCAAAGAAACCGGCTGGCCGTTGGCCACAACCAGTTCGGTTGCGGCTTCGGTGAAATCGACGGCGCCGGGGCGATCCACTGAGAAATAGCTGATCCTGGGCGTCAGGCGTAATTGAATCTGTCCATCCCGCAGCGTTGCGGCGCTGACGCGAAGCGAAGTGCCGACATCGGTAAAGACAATGCGCCGTTCAACGGCGCCGACGCCAACCGCGTGATTGTAGTAATACACTACCTCGCTCCGCGGCACCCGGGTCGCCACCATGAGAATCGATTCGCCGCCGTCCGCCACTAACGTGAAGATGCCGCTCAAGCGTTGAACGGTGGTTTGGCGATCCGAGCCTGTGACGCGGCCAGACGGTTGCACCGTGCCGCGTCGAATAATAACGCTTCCCGAACCTCGGATTCCCTCACGGCTGCTTGTGCCGGTCTGGCGACTTTCGAGCATGACTTTGATGTTACGTCGTGATTGGGCATCAACTTGCGACACGAATGCGACAAGCAGAGCAACGGCCATCGTGATTGCTATTGAATCGCGCGTACCGCTCCCGGTTTGAATCATGGTTGCGTGTGGCTCAGCGATTGGCCGGCAAGAGTGAAAAATCGAGCAGCTTCTGGGGGTCGAAATCCGCTGGAATCGGTCGATCCTGGCGCAGGAAGTCGATGTAACCGCGGGCGATTTTCGGGTTAAGCCGGCCGTCTTTGTTCATGATCTTGACTAACGTCGCGTAAGTTTGCTCTGCCTCGGTCTGGTTCACCTTGAACTTGACCGCAATCATTTTAGCGCTTTCATCGCGGTTAGCGCGAATCCAAGCGACGGAGTCCATCAAAGCGGCAAGAGCCTTGCGGACCGTCTCGCGGTTGCTTTTGATCTGGTTCTGCGAGGTTACGACGCCGACATAGGGGATTGGGACGAGGTCGCCGAGAAACATGAACTTTTTGTAACCGAGAGAAACCGCCTTATCGTCGAAGGGCGGCGTCAAGACCGTGCCCGCCACCTGGTTGGTCGTAAGCGCGAGGAAACTATCCGAAGTCCCGCCGGTGCTGATAATGCTCAGATCCTTTTCGGGAATTTCCCACTTTTTCAGGGCGGCTTGCAGATAATAATACGGCGCCGTTCTGATGCCCGAGACCGCCAGGGTCTTGCCGATCAGATCCTGGGGCTTGTTGATCTCCTTCTGGGTCACCAGCATCCACGGCGAACCGTCGCAAAAGTTGAGAACGATCGTCAGCGGCAGGCCGGCAACCGCTGCGGAAATCCCGGTGGATACCGAAGGAAAAAAATTGATGTTGCCGTTGATCACCGCCTGAGGCTGGATCGGCGTGCGCATCTGGATGTATTCCGCTTCCAGTCCGTGTTTTTTTAGAAACCCCTTTTCCTGGGCCACATAAAACGGCATGTAAGAAAAAGCGAGCGAGGGGAAGCCGATGCGAATTTTCTGCACACTCTCCGCAGCGGCCGCTTCCGTTGGAATAGACAACACGGCGGCCAACAGAACGGCAGACCAAAATCTTCCAAGGGCCATGGTTTTCCTCCTAGGCGCTAGCCGCTTTGGCTTCTTGACCATTCCAGCTGCGCCGCGCGATTTTGAGCGCGCTCGGCTGGGGCAGATTTTTAAGTTTGAAGAATTCGACGGCGTTCTTACTTAACAGTCTTTCTTTCTGTGCAAACGACAAATCGGCTCCATCGACGACGTCCTTCACGGAATAAGGGAAATGACAATCCCAATGACAATAATCGGAAGCGTACATCACGGTACTGTCGCCGTTCGCGGCAAAGACGCGGTCGAGGCCAGTTTCCTCCGACTCGCACGTGAGTGTTACTTGCTCGCCCCGGATGATGTCGCTCGGACGGCGTTTGAGATCGGGCATCTGCGGCGCCAGCTTTTCAATATGCTCGTCGAAGCGCTCAGCCCAGAAAGGCAGCCAGCCGGCGCCGCCTTCCATGAAACCGACGCGCAACTTCGGATAACGGTCGAAGACGCCTTCGCCGATCATGTGCATCATGGCAATCATCAGTTCGAAAGGAAACGCCGTCATATGCACGTAGGCGTACTTGCGAAACCGCTCGCTGCCGGCACCCATGACGCCGGAGACGCCGAGAACGCCGTCATGGCCGGTTTGCGGATGGACGCTGAGCGGCATTTCCAATGATTGGGCGCAGTCGTAGATCGGGTCGAACATGCGGTCGCCCAGGTTATTCAAACCGTAAACGTTGGTCGGCAGCATCGCCGTGATCGCGCCGGCTTTTTTTAGATACTCCAACTCTTTCACAGCCGCCGGCGGATCCTGACAGGGAATCAAGCCTACGGCGAGCAGGCGCGTGGTATCGGCGGAGCAATATTCGATCAGCCAGTCATTCACCGCCCGGCAGAGCACGGCGGCGAGTTCCTTATTCATCAAGCCATTGACCGTGAGCGCGACCTGCGTTCCGAATAGGATCGCGACATCAATCCCTTCTGCGTCCATGTCACTGAGTCTGGCGACGGGATCGACCATGCCAGCGCGAAAGCCGCGCGCCTTTTCCGTCATCGGGCCGGAAACACCGGGGCCGAGGCCTTGCGATGCCGACCAGAGCCGTCCCTCCAATAAGATCCGCGAGTTACCTTCGTTGTCCTTCAATCGAACCGGCGCTTGTGAGCGCCACTTGGGGGGCATCCGACTAGCAAGATCGACGTTGCCTTCGTAAACGTGGCCATCGGCGTCAATGACCAGTACTTGATCGAAGTTGTCCATAAGCGTTTACCTCCGCAATTCGGGTTTCGTTTCAACGCTCAACAGGTAGCACAGCGAAAGTCGTGAGGGCAACCTAGCTCGCTCGAAAATGCGCCCTTGAGGCGATTTGA
This sequence comes from Candidatus Binatia bacterium, assembly GCA_025922795.1. The sequence goes on from JAICHC010000061.1 coordinate 6,830, forward strand.
AACAAAAGCGGCGATCCGATATTCAAGCAGCAGGGATACGAGCGGTGTTAAGCGATTATTTAGATGGCAAACAGCCCAGTCGCGCGGAAGCGCTCGCGCTCGGCGCTGCCGAAGGCGACGAACTGCAAAGTCTTTTGAGGACGGCCGCGCAACTGCGTGATCGGCACAAAGGCCGCGTCGTAACTTTTTCGCCTAAGATTTTTGTGCCGCTGACCAATTTGTGCCGCGATTTCTGCGGTTACTGCACATTTCGCAAAGCACCCGAAGATGCCGGCGCGAAAACGATGACCTTGGATGAAGTCCTGCGTGTGGTGCGCCAGGGTGAACGGCTCGGTTGTACGGAGGTTTTGTTTAGCTTGGGCGACAAGCCCGAAGCGATTTACCCGGAAATGAAACAGTTCTTGGCCGCGCGTGGACATCAGCGCACGCTCGATTATTTACACCAGGCTTGCCGTGCCGTGTTGGATGAAAGCGAGCTGCTGCCGCATGCAAACCCCGGCGTGATGGGGAAAGCCGACCTCCACCGGCTCAAAGAAGTGAACGTGAGCATGGGTCTGATGCTCGAAAGCGTCAGCGAACGCTTGCTGCTTCCCGGCGGCGCTCATGATAACGCGCCGGACAAAAGGCCGGCTGTGCGCTTGCGCACCTTGGAGACGGCGGGCAAGCTGCGCATCCCATTCACCACGGGCATTCTCATCGGCATCGGCGAGAACTGGCAAGAGCGGATAGACTCGCTGCTCGCCATCGGCGAGCTGCACCGGCGCTATGGCCACATTCAAGAGGTCATCATACAAAACTTTCGCGCCAAGCCGACGACCCCGATGCGCGCCTATCCCGACGCTACGCGAGACGACATGGGGAAAACCATCGCTTTGGCGCGGCTGATCCTTGGCGGCACAATGAATATCCAGGCGCCGCCTAATCTGACACCGGACGGCTACGAGCTTTATTTGGAAGCGGGAATCAATGACTGGGGTGGGGTGTCGCCGCTAACGCCGGACTTCATTAACCCCGAAGCGCCGTGGCCGGCGTTGCGGCTGCTGCAAGAAAAAAGCGCGCAAGCCGGATTCGACCTGAGGGCGCGCTTGCCGATTTATCCGGAATACGTTCAGCAAGGCGACAAATATCTTCCGCGCTCGCTGATTCCTTATATCGAGCGACTGTGCGGCCCCGACGGATTGGTAAAGGACAACGGCCCGCTGCGGCGCATACCAACTCTTCCATATCCTGGCACTTCGTCAATCCCGGGCCCCTGATGATCGCTGCACTCACGGGCGGCACCGGCGGCGCGAAACTCATCGAGGGTCTCGCTTCGGTCCTCGACCCCGCCGAACTGACCATCATCTGCAACACCGGCGATGACGCTATTTTTCACGGCCTGTACGTTGCGCCGGACATCGACACGATCATGTATGCTTTGGCTGGCTTGATAGACGCCGAGCGAGGCTGGGGCATCAGCGGCGAGAGTTTCGTTGTTTTGCAACAGCTGGAAAGATTGGGCGAGCAGACGTGGTTCAATCTCGGCGACAAGGATCTGGCGACGCATATCGTCCGGACGAAGTTGCTGGGGCAAGGACGTAAACTTTCGCACATTGTCGATCAGATTCGACGCGCTCTCGGTGTGACATCGAAGATTTTGCCGATGTCCGACGACCGGATCGAAACTCGCGTAACAACGAGGGAAGGCGAGATGTCTTTTCAGGAATTCTTCGTCAAAGAGCGCTGGACGCCGGAAGTTTTGGCGGTTGACTTTGCAGGCGCCGCGCAAAGCCGGCCCGCGCCTGGCGTGCTTGAGGCAGTTCGAGATGCCGAGGGGATCATTGTTTGCCCGAGCAACCCGATCACTAGCCTTGGGCCGATCCTGGCGGTGCCGGGGCTGCGCGCCGCGCTCAAGGAAACCGCCGCGCGGATCATCGGCGTCAGCCCGATGATTGGCACAACGGCGATCTCCGGACCCGCGCATAAACTCATGCTCGCCAGCGGACGGGAGCCATCGGCGTCGGGTGTCGCCGAAGGGTATGATGATTTTCTCGACGCCTTCTTGATTGCCGAAGAGGACTCGTGCTTGGCGCAACGGATTGAAAGTTTGCAGATTGAAGTCGTCTGCACGAACATTCGCATGCCGACTCGCGCGGAAAAGCAACGCCTCGCGCGCGAGGTCTTGGCCTGGATCCAAAAATAGTCTACAAACCTTCCTTTGGACCGCGCATGGATGTTGTCGCACTGATCCCGGTGAAGGGTTTCCGCAACGCCAAACAACGACTCAGCCCGCTGTTGAACCGCGCCGCGCGCGAGCTTCTGGCCGAAGTTATGTTCCGTGACGTTTTGGCGCAGGTGCGGATGGCGCGCGGACTGGCCGCGAGCTTCGTGGTCACCGGTGACGACCGAGTGTCAGACATTGCGTCGGTTGCCGGCGCGGAAGTGATACGCGAAAACGCGGAAAACGGCGAGACCAGCGCCGTCGATTTTGCCCGCGCGCAATTAAAAAGTGCCGGTCGTCAGGCCGTGCTGATCATTCCCGGTGACCTGCCGCTGCTACGGGCGCGCGACATCGACGAAATCTTAATAAAAGCGTCCGAGAGCAGTGAGATGCCGTTCGCTTGGCTCGTGCCGTCGCATGACCGTCTCGGTACCAATGCGCTGCTTTTGGCGCCGCCGGATATCATCCAACTGCGGTTCGGTTACGACAGCTTCAACTTTCACTTGAGCCAGCTGACTGCGCGCGGTCTGCCGTCGCGATTTATTATCAATGAGAATATTGCCCTCGATATCGATGAGCCGGCGGATCTCGAAAGGTTTCTTGCGTATGATCTGGCGGACGGTGAAGCGACGCCGGTGGCGCGGCG
>JAICHC010000062.1 GCA_025922795.1 Candidatus Binatia bacterium
CAAAGCATCCCCGTCGGTGGGGTTGCGCGGTGGCCCATCCAGGCAGTATCCATTGCTCGGGCTGTAGGGCTTATCGCCCGAGCAACAACGAATAATGGCGGATCAGGGCTAACCCGTGCGTGACAGTGATTTCGACTCGAGCAGATCGACCAGCCATAAGCCACAGGCGGCGACGCCGCGCGAGATTCATGGCTCTCGTCGCGGAGCTTCCTTGAACTTGATTCAGTCTCGTTTCGGCAGTATAGGGGAACCGGGCTAGGATCACCTAAAAAATCAAGCCCGCCGTGCGTTAAAGTCAAAGGAGATACCATGAAAATGAATCGCTCGCTTTTGCATTGGGTCGCTGCCTTCCTGCTCGTCGGGGCCGTGCCCGCTTCGGCCGCAAATATCAACGTTGTATGGACCAGCGAAGTGGGTTCCTTCGCGCCGCTTTGGGTGACCAAGGAAGCAAAACTGTTCGAGAAATATGGCAACAATGTCCAGCTCATCTTCATTCAGGGCGCCACCTCCGCCGCCGCCGCGCTGTCGTCGGGCGACGCGCAGGTCGGCATGTTCTCGCCGCAAGTCGTGATATCGACGCCGGCGCTCGAACTGATCATGTTCGGCCGGCTCGGCAACACGATGGACAATCGCATCTACGTCAGGAAGGGCATCACCAGCCTCAAAGAGGTTAAGCGCGTCGCCATCAGCCGTTTCGGCAGTAACGCCGATTTCGCCGCGCGATTTTTGCTGCAGCGCGAAGGACTGCGCCCCGACACCGACGTGGCGCTCTTGCAGGTCGGCAACCAATCGAATCGCATCGCGGCGGTCGTGACGAATAACGCCGACGCCGCAATGCTGACCCCGCCAATGACTTTGCAAGCGCGCAAATTAGGAATGAGCCTGCTGATCGATGCATCGAAACTCAACATCCCCTACTCCAGCCTGATGTTCGTCGCGCGCAAGCCTTACCTGACGAAGATGCGCGCGGAACTGGTCAACTTCACTAAAGCGATGATCGAAGGCGTGCACCGCTACAAGGCGGATAAAGAATTTAGCTTGAAGGTTCTGGCCAAGTACATGAAGCTCCAGGACCGCGAGGTGCTCGAAGAGAATTTTCGCGAGTATGACTTTCCGACGAGGCCGTATCCGTCCAAAGAGTATTTCGACCTGCCCATTCAGGAGGTCGGCAAAAAAGATCCTAGAGTCTTGAAGGAAAATCCCGAGCGCTACGCCGACATGTCACTGATAAAAGAAATCGAAGCCAGCGGCTTCATCGACAAGTTACATCAGGAATACAAAGTCAAATGACGGAACCGCTTGATCACTCGAGCAATGAGAGTTTCGATGCGCCGTGCGCAAATTTCTGGCGCGCCGATTTTAAGTTTGAATCAGCGGAAAGAGCACGTCACCACGAAGCGCACGAAGACACGAAGAATATACATGTGAACCTCTTGACTTCGTACCACTATAATTGAGAGTTTTCGCCGGTCGCGCAAATTTTGCGCCGATCCCAAATTGCTGAATCGATAGGCAAATATGATGTGCACCACGAAGCGCACGAAGGACACGAAGTTCAGGAATTATTACCCCTTTCAACTCTTACCTTCGTGCTCTTTGTGTCTTCGTGGTGAGATGTCTGTTGCGATTTTGGTTGCGGCTCTGCCGCGCTAGGGTAAGGGAGGTTGTTCATGGCGACCGTACGTGGCGCGACTTTATTGGGCCCCGACAAGTTGGAAATTCGTGAATATCCCTTTCCGGAAATCCCGCCCGATGGCGGATTGGTGAAAGTGGAAATGGGCGGCGTTTGCGGCACCGACGTAAAATATCTCCATGGTAAGCTCAAGGTCGATTACCCGATCATCCTCGGCCACGAAATTCTCGGACGGGTCGAAAAGCTTGGGCGCGACGCCGCGCAGATTCACAAGGTCAAAGAAGGCGACCGCATCATCCTCAAGGGCGCGCTCGGCTGCGGACGTTGTGCCGACTGCCGGCGCAACAACCAGCGCTTTTGCCGGCAGCGCACCAATTACGGCGGCCGCACCAAGTGCGATAAACCGCCGCATCTGTTCGGCGGCTTTGCCGACTACCTTTACTTGGCTCGGGATGTGCTCGCGACCAAAGTCAGTGATTCACTGCCCGCCGAAGCGGCGGCGCTGGTCGGTTCGGTCATGGCCAACGGCTTTCAATGGGCGATTCGACGCGGCGGCGTCAAGATGGGCGACTACGTTTTGATTCAGGGTCCCGGCCAGCAAGGGCTCTCCTGCACGTTCGCATCCAAGCACGCCGGCGCGGCGAAGATTTTTATCACCGGCATCGCCCGCGACAAGCCGCGGCTGGAGCTGGCGAAAAAATTCGGCGCGACCCGAACCATCAATGTCGAAGAAGAAGATCTCGTCGAAGTCATCCGCAAGGAAACCTATGGTGAGATGTGCGACGTCGTCGTCGATGTCTCGGGTAACCCAAATGCGATTGTCAAATCCGTCGATTGCCTCCATCGCCAGTCGACCCTGGTGCTCGGCGGCTTGACCGGCGACACCACCGTGACGCCGATGCTGATGGACAAACTGGTGTGGAACGAGATCAAATTACAAGGTTGCTTTACCGCCGACAACGACGCCACCGAAGCCGCCTTGCGCATCATTGAAGAGACCCATTTTCCGGTGCAGGAAATGGTCAGCCACGTTTTCCCGCTGAAAGAGATCGAGCATTGCATCCGCGCGATCGGCGGGGAAGTACCGGGTACTTTTCCAACCAAAGCGTTGATCAACCCGGCGCTCGGGTAAACACATGCGGTGATGGAGTACTGGAATGATGGAGTATTGGACCTCTCACCCAACACCCGATAACTCCAACACTCCATTACTCCACGGTCTTGGTTTGAGATGATCGAGGGGCTTAGAGACAAAGCCGTCATTGTCACCGGCGGCGCGCACGGAATCGGCAAGGCTTACTGCCGTGGCTTGGCGAAAGCCGGCGCCCGGGTCGCCATCGCCGATATCGATGCGGCTTCGGCCGGGCAAGTTGCCTCAGAGATCGACAGAGATTTCGGCGCGCCGGCGCTGGCACTGCACACGGATGTTTCGAACGAGGCCTCGGCCAAGGAAATGGCCTCGCGCACCCTCGAACGTTTCAGCCGGATCGATGTGCTGATCAACAATGCCGCGGTCTTTTCGGTCGTGCCGATGAACCGCGGCAGGATCGAAACCATCGACCCCGAAGAATGGGACCGGCTCATGGCCGTCAATCTGCGCGGCCTTTTTTTCTGCTGCCGCGCCGTGCTGCCGGCCATGCGCCAACAAAAGGCGGGAAAAATTATTACGATCGCCTCGGGAACCGTCTTTGCCGGCGCGCAGGGCAGGATCCACTACGTGACTTCAAAAGCGGCGACCATCGGCTTTACCCGCACCCTCGCGCGTGAAGTCGGCGATGATCATATCAACGTCAATTGCCTCGCGCCCGGCAATACGCTCTCGGAAGAAAATCCAACGGAACAGATGATCAGGTTCAGACAATCTTCCGTTGACTTGCGCGCGCTCAAGCGCATTCAAACGCCTAACGACGTGGTCGGCGCGATGTTGTTCCTGGCTTCGCCGCTGAGCGATTTCATGACCGGCCAGACCGTCAACGTCGACGGCGGGATATCATTCCTATGAAATGGAGTGATGGAGTATTGGAGTGACGGGAAGAACGCTTACCGCCTTTTGATCCGATTCGATTGAAACGTTTTGAACGGCTTGAACGATTTGAACGGAGAAATGTGATGAACATCAACTATCCGATCATCGACGCCGACGGTCATGTTTTGGAAAAAGACCGTGAGCTGCACGATTACCTCGGCGGCAGGTACTCCAGTGCGCCGCGTTTCGAAACCTACTCCTATTTTCCTTCGCTCGACGGCTGGAACCGCGGTACGGGTGTCCCTGGAAAAGACCCCGAGACGCCGGCGCCGCGCTGGCTGCAATTTCTCGACGAGCTCGGCGTCCACGCCACCGTGCTCTATCCCACAGGCGGGTTGGGACTCGGTCTTGTGCAGAATCCGGAGTGGGCGTGCGTTCTGGCACGCGCCTACAACTCGTGGATCGCCGATCACTTTACCAGTCAAAGCCCGCGCCTTCAGGCAGTTGCGCTATTGCCGGTACACGAACCGTTGGAAGCCGCGAAGGAACTCGAGCGAGCGAAGTCGATGGGGCTTGTCGCAGGTTTGCTACCGGCGGTCACCGCCTTGCACAAAGGTTATGGGCACAGCGACTTCGACCCGATCTATCAGGCCGCCGAGCACCTCGACATACCGCTTACCGTGCACGGCGCGCCAAGCCGCGGTATGGGCTTTGATTTTTTCGACAAGTTCCTGCACGTCCACACCCTCGAACATCCATTCGCGATCTTGATTCAGTTTACCCACATGGTCTTTGAAGGCGTGTTTGTGCGATTTCCCAAATTGCGTTGCGCATTTCTCGAAGCGGGGTGCGGCTGGCTGCCCTATATGATGGACCGCATGGACGAAGAGATGGAAAAACCCTATCGCGTGCAAGCGCCCCTGCTAAAAAAGAAGCCCAGCGAGCTAATTCGCAACGGCCAAGTTTGGACGACTTGCGAAGTGGAAGAAAAAGCTCTGCCCCACGTTCTCGAACAATTCAACCGAAAATGCTTGATGTGGCCGTCCGACTATCCGCACGAGCGGCTCCCCGACATGTTCAAACGCGATATCCCGGAATTCCTCGAACGTGACGACGTCAGCGACGCAGACAAGAAGGCGATCCTGCACGATAATCCGATCAACTTTTACCGACTGAACATCTGAGGGAAAAGATTGCCTTCCGCCAAGACGCAAAGGCCGCGGAGAGAAGATTAAATATTTATCCGAACTTTGGCGCTCTTTGCGGGAAATTCTTTTCTTAGAAATTTAACGGAGGATTTTTATGCGTTTGAAAGACAAAGTTGCGATCGTCACCGGCGGCGGCGTCGGCATCGGCAAAGCCTATGCTCATGGACTGGCCAAAGAAGGCGCCAAAGTCATCGTCGCCGATATTCAGGATGGCGAAGCCAAAAAGGTCGCCGGCGAAATCCAACAAGCGGGCGGCGAAGCGACGGCCGTGTACGTTGATGTGACCTCGGCGGCAAAGACTGAGGCGATGGCGCAGAGCGCGCTGAAAACCTACGGCCGCATCGACATTCTCATCAACAACGCCGGTTTGTACTCAGCGCTGAAAAAGAAAAACTTCATGGAGATCGACGGTGACGAATGGGACCGGGTGATGGCCGTCAATGTGAAAGGACTGTGGCACTGCGTCAAGGCCGTGTACCCGGCGATGAAGCAGCAGGGTAAAGGCAAGATTATCAATATTTCCTCGGGCACCGTGCTCGGCGGATCGCCTTTATTCCTGCACTATGTTTCTTCGAAGTCCGCCGTGATCGGCTTCACTCGCGCGCTCGCTCGAGAGGTGGGCAATGACCATATCTGCGTCAACTCGATCATGCCCGGCTTGACGATTTCCGGTGCCAATCAGGAAGGCGTCATGACCCCGGAACAGCTCGCCGACCGGCGCAAGCGGCGCGCCTTTCAACGCGATCAGTATCCCCAAGATCTCGTCGGCACGGTGATCTTTCTCGCCTCCGATGACAGCGACTTTATGACCGGCCAATCGATCGCCGTCGACGGCGGTATGAACATGCACTGATGTTCGAATTACTAAGGAGTTCGTTAGTTAGTAGACCTACTGGGACGAAGGGGCGAGTCGTGGAAAGCGCAGGCACCAGGACTCAAATGATGCTTTCGCACCCACGCCCAAAATTAAGCACTCGGGGCGTGGCTCGGGTGGTGGCCGATGACCTACAGACGCTTTGCCTGGGCTTGGAACGAGTCGTCCCTTCGTGTCCAACCAACCCTGTTGTCTAGATACTTATGAACGCCTTAACAAAAAGCGGACTGTAGAGCGAAGGCTTATTCGAAGATGACACTGGTGAAGGTCACCACCGAGGCTGTTTCCGGCGTAAACGCCTGCGCGTATTTGAGATGGCTTCCCCGCACGCCGTCGAGCAGATGAATCAACGAATACATTGGCGCGAAACCGCAGATCCTGCGCCGATCATGATCCCTGGCGATGCTTTGGAAAAAAGCCGGGGCGTCGAGTTCAACCAACCGGCTCACCAGCTCGCGATCTTCACTTTCGACCCACTTAAGAAAATCATCAGTGATCGGGTCACGGTCGCCGAACTGCCTGCCGACGTGGGCCAGATCGACCCCTGCGACAAAACAAACTGTCCTTGATTCCCCTAAGGCCGTATCGCGAAGCGTGCGCAAAAACTTCCGCACGACTGAATCGGTTTCCGGAAGCGTTCGAGTGGCGATCGCCGAATGAAAGGACGACACCAGGATCGGCACGATCTTGAACGGCCTTTCCGGTTGCCCGGTCAAAGCGGCGCGCTTTTGCGCGATGTATTTGAGAAACACTACCTGGAACTCGAGCGAATGCTCGCTCCGGTGCAGGTACTCGTCGGCCAAACAATCATCCTCACATGCTGTCTGTAAGCGGCTGACAAGATCCTTATCCGTCTCGACCAGGCCGAGGGGCGTCTGAAAATCTTTCAAGGTCAGAATGTATGGCGTCCGGCCGCCGCAGTGCGAGGTGCCAAGCAGGATGTAAAGGTCGGCGCCGTCGCTCTCGGCCAACGATTTGTAAGCCCAGGCGTACGCCGGGCCGCCGCGGTGAAAATCGATATGCGGCGCCACGATCGCTTTGGGAATAACTGCTCGATTGTGAGCCGACGGCAAACCGGGTCCCCCGGGATCCGAGAAGTAGCCGTCGAGCTGGCGGGTCAATGCCCCGGCATCGACCTCGTAAACACCGCCGGCATGAGCCGGGGCCCGCGTCGGCAAGCGGCGGAATTCGCCGATGGCCGCGTCACGGTACTCAGCGAACCGCTCGCTCTGCAAATAATAATGTTGATCGAGCATTTCGACAAAAGTTCTTAACTCGTCGCTCGGCAATAATGAATCGAACTGCTTGGCGTAGGCTTCCTGAATATCGATATACGAATGACGACCGTCGAAATGCGATAGCAGAAAGTATCCCGCCGGGGAAACGCCGAGTGGTGCAGCGAGATTCAACGGATCCTTTAGATAGATCAGGGTCGTGCCGTCCTGTTGGACGGGAAACGCTTCGACCGAACGCAGCTTGGGTTTGTCGTCGAGGCGGGCAGACAAGGTCGGGCCTGAAGGAAAAAAATCGATTATTTTTGCGATTTTTGGTTTTTCGAGCTAGACGATCCCGAGCCGTTGTTTGGCTTCTTCACTGATCATGCTCGGATTCCACGGCGGATCCCACACGAGGTCGACGCTGGCGTCGCCAACGCCGTCAAGCGCCATGATTTTTTGCTTCGCGTCGGCGGCGATCATCGTACCCATGCCGCAGCCGGGCGCCGTCAGGGTCATCTTGACGGCGACTTTATCGTCGTTGATTTCGACGTCGTAGACCAAGCCGAGATCCACGATATTGACCGGAATCTCGGGATCATAGCAGTCTTGCAACGCTTCATAGACCTGTTCTTTGGTGATCATGGAATTAGCTCCTGCGCGTAATTTATTCAGCTTCAGCTGGAAACGATCTTCAGCCCCTGAATTTTTTTCGCCTGTTCCGATGCGATCGATAACTGTCCAGCCAGCTTTGCGGCGATCTCGAGAAAACAACGACTCACTTCGCTTCGGGGATCCTGGACGAGGCTCGGGACGCCGCTGTCGCCGCCTTCGCGCAACGACGGAGTGATCGGAATCTCCCCGAGATACGGGATGTTAAAGCGTTCCGCCGCCCGCCGGGCTCCGCCGCGCGAGAAAATTTCGTGTTTCTTACCGCAGCCGTCGCACACGAAATAGCTCATGTTTTCGACGATGCCGACGATCGGGATATTGACTTTATCGAACATCGATTTGGCGCGCACCACGTCGGCCAGCGCAACGTTCTGCGGCGTAGCGACCAACAGCGCACCGCTGACTTTTAACTGTTGCGAAAAGGTAATCTGCACATCGCCGGTCCCCGGCGGCATATCGACGACCAGGTAGTCGAGCTCACCCCAATGAACGTCCGCCATGAGCTGGTGCAGCGCTTTGCCTAACATCGGGCCGCGCCAGATAACCGCCTGGTCCGGATCAAGAAAAAATCCGATCGACATGACCGGCAACCCATGGGCGAGGGCAGGTTTGATTTTGGCGGCGCCGCCGACTTCAAGCTTTTCCGGTTCGCTCTTGACGCCCATCATCATCGGTACCGACGGTCCGTAAATGTCAGCGTCGAGCAAACCGGTTGCAGCGCCATGCATTTTTAGCGCGACCGCTAGATTGGCGGCAACCGTCGATTTACCGACGCCGCCCTTGCCGGCCGCGACCAGGACGACGTTTTTGACGGTCGGCAGTAAATCGGTCTGACCGGCGCCGGCCTTACTGCCGCGCACCTGGGCGCCAAATTCGATTTCCAGGGCGCTGATTCCGCCGACTTGCGCCAGTGCCTTTTTGCAGTCCGTTTCGATGGTCTCGCGCAGCGGGCAGGCCGGAGTCGTCAGCTCAACGGTGAAGCGCACTTTGCCTTGGGCGACTGCTAAATTTTTCACCATGCCGAGGCTTACGATGTCACGGTGAAGCTCCGGATCCTGGACTTTCCGCAACGCCTCGAGAACGCGTTCTTCGCTTACGGTTTCCACAAATGTCCTTTCGATGAAAAAGTATTGACTTATAAGGTCCACGATGTCAACAGCGCCTAAGTGCATTAACAATCGACACTTTGCGACATCTAAATCGACATGATCCGCGCGTGGCGGAGGCGCGGAAGTGTGATTTTAAGTTGATGGTACGGGACCCTTTTGTTACCATTGGATGGTCTTTAAATTTCCATCCATGAGTTTAGGAGGGGCGATGCATAAGACACTTACCACGTTATTTGCGGTATTGCTCTTGAGCCTATCGATAGGCTGCTCCGGCGGGAGCCTGACGACGCGCGAGAAAGGCGCCGGCATTGGTGCGTTGGGTGGAGCTGCGGCGGGCGGAATTATTGGCGCGGCCGTCGGTCATCCCGGGGCCGGCGCTGCTATCGGCGGGGCGCTCGGATTGGGCACGGGCGCTTTGGTCGGCGATCAACTCCAGGGCCAGGAAAACACACAAGCCGATCAACAAAGACAGATCAATAGCAATCAGGCGGAACTGGAACGTCAGAGACGCGAGCTTGAGCAGCTCAGGCGACAGCAGCAACGAGAATATTAAGCTCGAAATTTACCTGGACGCGATCGTGCCGCCAACTGATTTGACGTGCGTGAACAAATCCGCCCACCAATGCGCAGCAGGTGGCATACCTTTGAGGAAATCGTAATGAAAATGGCAACTCATTCTCCAACCGGAATTTTATTGTTCGCCGCGTGCCTGTCGGTCGCGGGTTGCTCGGGCGGCGACTTTACGAAGCGCGAAAAGGGCGCCGGTATCGGCGCCCTGGGCGGCGCGGCGGCGGGTGGTATCATCGGCGCAGCCGTGGGTCATCCGGGTGCCGGCGCGGCAATTGGCGGCGCGCTCGGGCTAGGTGCCGGCGCGCTCGTCGGAGACCAGCTCCAGGGCCAGGAAAACCAACAAAAAGAGCAGCAAAAAGCACTTGATCTACAGCGTCAGGAGATTGATAAGAACCGGGCGCTCATCGAAGAACTG
>JAICHC010000063.1 GCA_025922795.1 Candidatus Binatia bacterium
AGACTCGACTGCGCGAAAATTGCCTGAAGCGCCGGTGCTCACCGAAGTCAAACGGCCGGCCTTCAGCGGCGGCGGACCGCCCGTGCCGCCGGTGCGCCCGAACACGCCGATCGGAACAAACGCGTGGCTTGGGACGGTGATGTTGCTTGGCGCCGAAGCGATGTTTTTCGCCGGATTGATGGGCGCGTTTTTGGTTTTTCGTATCGGCAGCGCTGTATGGCCGCCGCCGTTTCAGCCGCGCTTGCCGACCGGTATCACCGGGATCAACACCCTGATTCTACTAACCAGCGCGGTGACCATGAGATGGGCGCTGCGGGCCGGCCGGCGTAACGACAGCGCGCGCCTGGTTCGGCTATTGTCGTGGACGGCGCTGCTGGGCGCGGTTTTTCTTTTGGTCCAGGGCTACGAGTGGATGCGTCTGCTCCATTTCGGCCTGACGGTTTCGAGCAGCGTTTACGGCGGTCTGTTCTACACCTTGATCGGCTTACATGCGGCGCATGTGTTCGGCGCGTTGATCTGGCTGGTGGTGGTCTGGCTGAACGCGCGGCAAGGAAAGTACAGCAAGCAAAACGACACCGGCTTGCAGATCTGCAGCATGTATTGGATTTTTGTCGTAGCGCTGTGGCCGGTGCTCTATGGACTCGTGTATCTTTATTGAGTTTGGTTGACACTCCGGAATCGATACGTTAATTTTTCAACCGTCTGTCTCCACGATGAAAAAAATTTTCTTGATCTTTCTCACCATCTCGACAGCCTGGCTGGCGCGAGCCGCGCGCTCGTGGGCTTGCGCGGTTTGTCTTGGCGGCAGCGACGGGGCCACCGACGGGTATAATGCCAGCGTGTTGTTTCTGTTGTCGACGCCTTACCTGGTCGGCGGCGCGATCGCCGGCGCGCTGATCTGGACTTATCGGCGCGCGCAGAAACGATCTGTCGAGAATGCGGACCTAGCGGTGCCAGTAGCTTGGAAACAGGAGGAGAGTGGTCGATGAGCGAAGTTGCGGCAATGCACGCGGGCGCCGAGCCCGCAGAAACGCCCTTGACGCCCGAGAGCTGGGGCAAACTCGGCATGTGGTTGTTTCTCGCCGGCGACGCGATGTCGTTTGGTTGTCTGATCGTCGGCTACGGTATTCTCCGTTACGCGAGCACGACCTGGCCGGTCCCCGCCGAGGTTCTCGGCATCAACCTGACCGCGCTCATGACGTTTTTGTTGATCGTCAGCAGTGTCACGATGGTTCTGGCGCTCGCCGCGATTCAAGAGGGTGACAAGGCGAGATTCAAAAAATTCATGGGCTTCACGATCCTCGGCGGTCTGATCTTTCTCGGCCTGCAAGCCTATGAATGGACGCACCTCATCGGCCACACCTTGCCGGAGCATAACTTGTCTTTTAGCAAAGATCTGTTCGCCACCACGTTCTTCGTTCTCACCGGGTTTCACGGCATGCACGTGACCGGCGGAGTCATTTATAATAGCTGCGTGCTCGCGGCAGTGAGCCGGGGGCGCTACGGCGCCAAGCACGTGGAGATCGCCGGCCTTTACTGGCACTTCGTCGATCTGGTGTGGATCTTGATTTTTACGTTCGTTTATTTACTGTAGCGGTCATTTTCGAGGAAAGCTCATGGCGTCAACAGCCCATTCCACTTCCCAGTACGTCAAGATTTTTTATATTCTGTTGGTGCTGACCGTGGTCGAGGTCGGCATCGTCTACATGGGGTTGCCGAAAATGTTGCTGGCCGGTTTGCTGATCATTCTGGCGGTCTGGAAAGCGGCTCTCGTGGCCTTGCACTTCATGCATCTCAAATTCGAAAAGACCACCCTGATGATGATCGCGCTTTCGCCGTTCATTCTCTGTGTGTTTTTGATTCTCATGTTGTTGCCGGACATCTTTCCGGGGTGATCTCCGCCTCCCAGCTTCCGGATCTCAACGCGGCGCTGAATTCCCTCAGCGCCGTTTTTCTTTTGACCGGGTATGGTTTTATCAAGTCGAAAAATCAGCAGGCGCACCGCCGCTGCATGCTCGCCGCATTCGCCTGCTCGATCTTGTTTCTGATCTCCTATCTGATCTATCACTATCAAGTCGGCTCGGTACCATTTAAAGGACAGGGGCCAATCCGGACCGTCTATTTTACGATCCTGATCACGCACACGGTCCTGGCGACGACGGTTGTGCCGCTCGTGCTGATCACTCTAATTCGCGCTCTGCGCGAGCGCTTCGATGCGCACCGGCGCATCGCGCGCTGGACCTTTCCCATCTGGCTCTATGTCTCGGTCACCGGCGTGATCGTTTATTGGATGCTTTATTGGCTCGTGCCCTCGCGTTGACAGGGAAAAACGCTTCGCGATAGAGAGCAGGGATGGAGACGACAAAAATGACATCGATCGGTATCGTGGGTTGCGGCGCGATCGGCAGAGCGCTGATACGGGCGGTGGAGAGCGGTCAGCTTTCGGTCGGCATCGCCGGCGTGACCAGCCGCAGCGAAAGCCGGGCGCGCGAGTTTCTCTCGACGCTCGGCCGTCCGCCGGCCTATCGCTCGCTGGACGATCTGATCGCATCCGCCGACCTGATCGTGGAAGCGGCCGGCGGCGCAGTGGTGCCGGCCTTGGCCGAGCAGGTGTTCGCCGCCGGAAAAGATCTCATGGTCATCAGTGTCGGCGCGTTGCTCGATCACCCGGAGATCATCGAGAAGTCGCGCAGCAGCGGATGCCGCCTGTACGTTCCCTCCGGCGCGATCGCCGGACTGGACGGCATCAAATCCGCCGTGATCGGCGCGATCACTCACGTTACCCACACGACGCGCAAGCCGCCCGCCGGCTTGGAGGGCGCGCCGTATCTGGTCGAGCGGGGAATTTCACTGGCTGGACTAAAAGAAGAGAAGGAAATTTTCTCCGGTTCGGCGCGCGCCGCCTGTCGCGGCTTTCCCGCCAACGTCAACGTCACCGCGTCGGTCAGTTTGGCGGGCATCGGCCCGGATCAAACTCGGGTGAAAATTTTTGCCGTGCCCGGGCTGGCGCGCAATTGCCACGACATCGACGTCGAAGGCGAGTTCGGCAGGCTTCACGTGCATATCGAAAACGTGCCGAGCGAAAATCCCAAGACCGGGAAGCTCACTGCGCTATCGATTATTCGCGCGGTCAAGGACGCCGTCGATCCGGTGCGGATCGGCAACTAGGATGGTGGACCCGAAGTTCATTGAATAGCTTGGAGCGCCTCCGGCGTCATTTCCGCGCACGCGGAAATCCAGAATCTTTGAACCTGGATTCCGGGTCGCGCTTGCTATCGCCAGCTTGCCCGGAATGACAACTGTAATTTTTAACGAACTTCTCTGGCATTACGCTTCTCGGAGATTTCGCGCGCAAAGCATTTGTTGAGCGATGTCGAAGTGACGCAAAGGCTTACGGTTAACACTGCAACAATTGTGAACAACTGCGATCTGATCGTCCGAATGCTTGAGCAGGCCGGAGTGCGCTGGGTCTTCGGCGTGCCGAGCGGGCCGGTGCTGCCGCTGATCGATTCGCTTCGGCGCAGCCCGGTCCAATTCGTTCTGACCGCGAGCGAAACATCGGCGGGCTTTATGGCCGCCGCAGTCGGCTACTTGACCGGCATACCCGGTGTGTGCGCTTCGACGGTCGGGCCGGGCGCGACCAATCTTACCACCGGCGTCGGCTGCGCCTGGCTCGATCGCGCGCCGCTGCTCGCGATCACTTGCAACGTCGGCACCGCCTGGCTCGACCGGCGCATCCAGATGCGCATCGATCATCAGGCTTTGTTCCGGCCGCTCACCAAAGCGACGATCTCGCTCCGCGATGCTTCGGCCGGAGAAGCGCTTGGAAGCGCGCTCGCAATCGCCAGCGACGAGCCGCCCGGTCCGGTGCATCTCGATTTGCCTGAAGACATCGCGCAAGCGGCGCCGGCCGCGTTCGTCGAAACGCGCCGCGGCTCAATTTGCCTGCCGGACCGATCGCAAGAAATCACCGCCGCTCTTTCGGCCGCGCTCGGGCGGGCACGACGCCCGCTCGTGGTTACGGGCTTGAGCTTCACGCGCAGCCGGGCGGCGCGAGAGTTGGTCCAACTCCTCGAGCGGCAAAATTGGCCCTTTGTCACGACCATGCACGCAAAAGGATTCCTGCCTGAAAGCCATCCCAACTGGGCGGGAGTCATCGGCCGCGCGCGCCGCAGCGACATCAAAGCTTTTACCGATCGCGCAGACCTGATCATCGCTGTCGGCTACGATCCGATCGAGATCAACTACGAAGAATGGGCCGGCAAGACACCGATCGCGCATATCAGCACGGAAGCGGCGGAAGCAGGGAAGGAGCTACGCTTCGTTTGCAACCTGGCCTGCGATCTCGATGCCGCGATCGAAGCGCTCAGCGCGATCGCGCCCGTCCAGAACCGTTGGTCGAGCGACGAATGGCGGCAGCATCGTTCCGATCTGGAACAGGCGCTCCGTCCGAGCAGCGTTAGTTTCTCGGCGCATCATGTGCTTGACGGATTGCGCGGATGGTTACCTGCGGATGGCATTCTTGCTTACGACGTGGGCGCGCACACGCACCAGATTGCCACGCAATGGCGCACCGATCGTCCGCGTACCCTGCTCGCCACCAACGGTTGGTCGTCGATGGGCTACGGTATGCCGGCCGCTTACGCCGCTAAATTGGTTTTTCCGGAGCGCCGCGTCGTTGCCGTGATTGGCGACGGCGGGTTTCAGATGACCGCCGGGGAGCTCGCGCTGGCGCGGCGCTTGAATCTCGCCGTGCCGATCGTCGTGCTCAACGACGGTTGGCTCGGTCTGATGAAAATCAAGCAGGAGCGTCGAAACTATCCGCTCTCCGGAGTACGGCTGGGCGATCCCCCCGACACGCCGCCGCATTATTTTGGCGTCCCCTGCCGCGCGGCCAAGACTTCCGAGGAGCTTGGCGTCGCGCTCGAGTGGGCCTCAAGTCTCAATGGACCGAGTGTCATCGAAACCTTCATCGATGCCGAAGCCTATTCAAGCACGGTCTTTGACTGAAGGCCGCGTCGCATTTTTCCATGTCCGACAGTTCAGCGCCGCGCGATTCAAAACGTTGGACGATCCTCGGCCTGATCTCGGTCTCGCATATCGTCGGCGCGGCGGCGCAGTACGGCATCAACACCCTGGCGCCGTTTTACAAAGATGAATTGGGGCTGTCGCGCGCTCAAGTCGGCTTGTTCTTCTCGGCTTTTTACCTGGCGATGACCGGCGCCTCGTTCGGCACCGGCTGGCTCGCCGACCGGCTCGGCGTGGGCAAGACCACACTGCTCGGCCATGTCGGCCTGGGCATCTGCATTACCGCCGCGGCGTTGTCTCCGTCGTTCGAATCGGCCAGCATCAGTTTTTTTCTCGCCGGCGTCGGTTATAGCTTTCTCAATCCGGCCTCCACGATCGGCGTGATGACGTGGTTTCATCGGGACGAACGCGCCACGGCCATGGGTATCAAACAAACCGGCGTTCCGGGCGGCGGCGTGCTCGCAGCGGTCCTGGCGCCGTCATTGGTCTTGCTTATCGGTTGGCGCGGCTCGCTGGCCGCGCTGGGCATCATCAATTTCGCTTTCGGCTTTTTGTTCTCGCTTTTGTGGCGCGAACCTGTAACCGCTTCGATTGAGGCGGAACCGGCGAGGAGCACCGACGCCAACCCTCCGCCCCTGAAAGTGTGGGCATTGTTACCGGTCAGTTGCGCGACCGGGATCTATCTGATCGGGCAGCTGGTGCTAATCACGTACGTGCCGCTCTACCTGAAAGACGTCATGGGTTATACCTCTTACACGGCAAGCCAGGCCCTGGCATTGACCCAGGCGGGCGCCATGGTCGGGCGGGTCGGTTGGGGTGTGGCGAGCGACCGCCTATTCGGCGGCCGGCGCAAGATCGTCTTGATCGTGATCGGCTTGCTATCGTTGGTCTTGATCGGCGCTCTAAGTTTAATGGACCGGGAATCTTCAGCTTTTCTATTGATGCCGATTCTTTTTCTCGCCGGCGTGTCGCTCGTCGGCTATCAAGGCGTTTCGTACGCGTTGATCGGTGAAATTTCCGGCAAGGCGAGAACCGGCGCCGGTCTCGGTATGATGATCACGATCAATGCCGCCGCGGCGACGGTGGGAACGCCGGTGTTCGGCTACATCGTCGATCGCACCGGCTCGTACGCATTCGCGTGGCAAATCCTCGCCGGTGCCGTCGCGATCGGGATCGTCGCGGTCGCCTTCCTGCTCAAAGAACCCAGGCGAGAGCCGTAACTGTTTTGCTTTCGTCGCGGCGGTGCTACGCTCAAATTACCGCCAGATTCGGCTCCACCGATCGGAGGTCCAATGGTCGATCCAGGCTTTCGTAGCGAACGCGACTCCATGGGCGAAGTCAAAGTGCCGAAGGCTGCCTACTACGGCGCGCAAACCCAGCGCGCGCTCGAAAATTTTCCCATCAGCGGCATCGGCTTTCCACCGCCATTCATTCACGCCCTAGGTTGGATCAAGCTCTGCGCGGCCGCAGCCAATGAAGAGCTCGGCTTGCTCGAAGCGCGTCTCGCCACCGCGATTCGTCAAGCGGCGCAGGAGGTGATCGACGGTAAGCTCGACCGCCAGTTCGTGGTCGATATCTTCCAAACCGGCTCGGGCACCTCGACCAACATGAACGCCAACGAGGTGATCGCCAATCGCGCGCTGGAAATTCTAAAAAAGCCGCGCGGCAGCAAAGAGGTTCATGCCAACGATCACGTCAACATGTGCCAGTCGAGTAACGACGTGATTCCCGCCGCGCTGCACTGCGCGGCGCGGATTGCCATCGAGCGCGAGCTCCTGCCGGCGCTGGCGAAATTGCATGCGGCGCTGCAGCGCAAAGCCGCGGAATTCGATGACGTGATCAAGATCGGCCGCACGCACCTGGCGGATGCCACGCCGATCCGCCTCGGCCAGGAATTCGGCGGCTATGCGCGCCAGATCGCATTGAGTATCGAGCGCATTAAAACAGCCAGCGCCGGGTTGGAGGAATTGCCCTTGGGCGGCACCGCCATCGGCACCGGCATCAATGCTCATCCCGAGTTCGCCCGGAAAGCAATCGCCAAGCTTTCCGAGTTGACCGGTCTGCAGTTTCGCGAAGCGGAGAATCATTTCGAAGCTCAGGCGGCCAGAGACGCCGCCGTGCAGGTGAGCGGCAGCTTGAAAACGCTCGCCGTCAGTTTGAGCAAGATCGCCAATGATCTTCGCTGGCTTGCCTCCGGCCCGCGTTGCGGCATCGCCGAGATCATTCTTCCCGATCTGCAGCCCGGTTCGTCGATCATGCCCGGAAAAGTCAACCCGGTCTTGTGCGAGTCGGTGCTCCAGGTCGCGGCCCACGTGATCGGCTGCGATGCCACGATCACTCTGTGCGGCCAGGCGGGCAACTTCGAGCTCAATACGATGATGCCGATCATGAGCCTGCGCTTGCTCGAAGCGATTCAGTTCAGCGCCAACGTCGTGAACCTGTTCAGTGACAAATGTATCGACGGCATTGTCGCCGACCGGGCGCGCTGCCAGGAGATGATCGAGCGCAGCCTGGCGATGGTCACCGCTTTGGCGCCGGTGATCGGCTACGAGAGCGCCGCCAAGATCGCCCAGGAAGCGTTAGCGACCGGCCGGACCGTCCGCGAAGTGGCGCAGGAAAAGAACCTGCTTGCGAAACAGGAATTGGACAAGCTGCTCGACCCGTGGGGCATGACCGAGCCCGGTGTTCCGGGGAGGAACTAAAAAAGATAAATCATGATTTATTTTGCAAATAATGGTTCTCGCAGACAATCGGCTTCGTGAGGAAACGATGATGCGCACGCTCCTGCTTTTCGCCGTTTTAGTGTTCAGTTTGACATCGGGCGCGCCTGTGCTCAGCGCGGCAACCGAAAGATCGCGGTCGGCGATCCCGGAAGAATTGGTCGACGCCTGGGAGCGCCTGCAGCGCGCGCTGCAGGATTGGAGCGGGCAGCTGCGCGAGCGTTTCGGCTCTCGCGATGCGCGCGAGGACCGGCCCGTGATAACCCAGCTGTTGAACGACAAAGAGTATCTTCGCCTTTCTCAGGAACAGGTGAAAAAGCTCGAGCAGTTGCGCGACAATTATCAACGCCTGAGCATCCGCAACGACGCCGATGCGCGGCTGATCGAGTTGGACATCGCTGCTCTGCTCGATGCGCCGACGGTCGACGTCTCGAAAGTCGAAGCGAAGATTCGCGAGGCGGAAAAGTTGCGAGCGGATTTACGAATCGCCCGCGTGCGCGCGATCGAGCAAGCCAAAGCGGTGCTGACGCCGGAGCAGCGCAAGAAATTCGACGATGCCGGCGCGGCGCGACTGCCGCGCGGCAGTCAAAATCCTTCCGCTACGGAACGAGAACGATCTTCCCGGTAGTTTTTCGGCTCTCCAACAGGCGCTGCGCCTCGGCGGCTTGGCTCAGCGAGCAAACCTTGTCGATGCGCAGTTTCAGCTTGCCGGACGCGCTCCAGCCAAACAGATCGCCGGCGCGTTGTAAAAGCTCGTCGCGGTCGAGCGTGTAATGGGCCAAGGTGGGGCGGGTGAGGAAGAGCGAGCCCTTGGCGGCCAGTTTGCCCGGGTCGAGGGGCGGCACGGGCCCGCTCGACTGGCCGAAGAGCACCAGATAGCCGCGCGGGCGCAGGCAATCGAGGCTCTTTTCAAAAGTGGTCGCGCCGACCGAATCGTAGACGACGTGAACGCCCTTGCCGCCAGTGAGTTTTTTTACTTCGGTGAGAAAGTCGGACTGGGTGTAAAGAATCACTTCGTCGGCGCCGGCCGCTTTCGCCAGTTGCGCCTTGGCATCGGTGGATACCGTGCCGATCACGCGCGCGCCGCGCATCTTGGCGATCTGCACCAGCAGCAAGCCGGTGCCGCCGGCCGCGGCATGAACCAGGGCGGTCTCGCCGTCTTTCAGGGCATAGGAGCTGTGGGTGAGATAGTGCGCGGTCATGCCTTGAAGCATCAGCGCCGCGGCGGACTGGCTATCGACGTCCGCCGGCAGCGGCACCAGCTTTGCCGCCGGCACGAGCGCGTACTCCGCATAGGATCCGAGAATCATCGCATAGGCGACGCGCTCGCCTTTCTCCACTTCGGTGACATTCGCACCAATCGCGTCGACCACGCCTGCGCCTTCCATGCCCAAGGTAAAAGGCGTCTTCAGCGGGTAGAGCCCGGTGCGCTGATAAATGTCGATGAAGTTGACCCCGATCGCTTCGATCTTGACGCGCGCTTCGCCCGCCTGGGGTTCCGGCACGGCGATATCTTCAATCGCGAGGACTTCAGCGCCGCCGTAATCGTGAACTCGTACTGCTTTCATCGGAACGGTTCCTCAGCCGCATTCTGCTTATCGCTTTACCAAAACAAATTCAATTCGGCGGGCTTTCTAGAGCCTAACGATCACGATTCCCACGAGCACGATTTCGAGCCACGATGATCACCGTGCCGAGCCGAATACTTTGGCGAGCACTAAATGAGTCGGCAAGTAAATCACCAATGGAAACATCAGAATCAAAAATGCGAGGAACCATGGCCCGGCTACTCGAGTCTGCGGCCTCTCACCGAACCCGTAAACCCAATTCACGTTGCGCTGCGGGTCGCTGAACAAATACGAGAGCGGCAACACGATCGCGGCGAGAAGGGTTTGCGCGAGCAATGCTTTGG
>JAICHC010000064.1 GCA_025922795.1 Candidatus Binatia bacterium
GAGTCCCGCAGCGACGAACGCTGCGGAGCCGGGGGGGATTCGCAATCAGGTGGCCGCGTTCGTTGGCTATGCTGGGCGACTTCATTAATCATGAATTGGCATGATTTTTTCGCGTTCAAATCGGGTCAGAAGGGACAATTTCTGCATTGATCCTGCCTCCAAGTATGAAATTGCCTGCCTTATTTTCCAGCACGATTGACCGAGCGGCTCCCTTAACGGGTGAATCAGGCGGCCGGGTGCAAGGCCGCAAATACAAAAAATCCCTTTTTTCTATCGAGATTTCCGGCTGAAGGTCGGAGACATCATGAGCTCAGCGCCACGATTCACGGATGAGGCCAATTTTTTTGGTCCTATGATTGCATTTATTTCGCTTCGTCAGGCGTCTAATTAGTGAGAGACGCCGAGTCGACCGGATGAGGCGCTATTGATGAGACGGAACTTAGAGCAGGTTGATTCGCATGGGAAGGGAGAGTCAATGAGTCCGGGAGACCTATTGATAACCGTCAAACCGATCCGATCGCAGAAGACCGGCGTTGTCTTACCTCGCGAAGGCACGTTCGTCCGAATGGTGGAAAATATGGGTCGCCAATTGATCCTGGTCAACTTCGGCCCGGCTGGCTACGAATATCTTTTCCCCGATGAAGTTTTGCCCGAGCCGGCTAATTCGTGACTGCTTAGACCTGCCAATCTGCTAGCTCCTCAGAACCACAGATAGTTTTGCGCAACTCCGGCGAAGCGGAACGCGGTTCCGTTTTGCGCCGGATGGTCTTGCGTTTGGCTTCTGCCAGCGTGATTTGGTAATAAGACTGCAGAGACTGAATGCGCGAGGTGAACAATGAGCGAGCGGGTAATAAGAGATTACCACGCCCATATTTATTATGATCCGGCAAAGACGCGCGACGCGGCGGCACGGGTGCGCGTGGGGCTGAGCGCATTCAACGTTCGACTCGGGAGCTGGCATGACGAGGCCGTCGGTCCGCATCTCGATGCGATGTATCAGGCGGTCTTCTCCCCGGAAGAGTTCGGTAAGGTTGTGCCATGGCTGATGCTCCATCGCGAAGGATTGTCCGTGCTGGTTCACCCTTCATCCGGTGATAGCTATGGCGATCATCTCGAACGTTCGCTCTGGCTTGGGGCACGGCTCAAGCTCAATGAGAGAGCGTTGCGACGCGGTGAGTAGCAACTCTCGAGGGTAGATGAAACGGGTTTACAGCGCCAAAGATCCGATGATGATCGGCCACTTGAAGAACGTGTTGGCAACGTTCGGCATCAAGTGTATCGCCAAAAACGTCGATCTGATCAGCGCTGCGGGCGAGCTTCCGCCGATCGAGTGCTGGCCGGAGCTCTGGGTCCTCGACGATGAAAAATTCAGCAGAGCCAAATCGATCCTGAAGCAGACACTGGCGCCGCTCGAGTCGGTGAAAAAGCCCTGGCATTGCGTCGGCTGCGGTGAAACCCTCGAAGGTCAATTCACCGAGTGCTGGAACTGCGGCCGGGAGCGCTCCGGCCAGGCGGCGCAGCGCTGGGTAAGGCCGATCTCTACCGCAATCCGTAAGCGCAAGTCTTGATTCGCTTTTCTGACCCTTGACGGCCAGATAAATACCAAGGAGATTTCATGGAATACCGCCAACTGGGTCATTCGGGCGTGCGTGTGTCCGTCGTCGGTCTCGGCGCGAATCGTTTCGGTTCCGAAGACGTGCCGCAGGCAGAAGTCAACAAGATTATCGACGCCGCGCTCGATAGCGGGGTCAATTTTATCGATAGTGCCAATGTTTACAATGATGGCCGCTCCGAAGAAACATTGGGTCACGCGCTAAAAGGACGCATGAACCGGGTCGTGTTAGCGACAAAGTTCAATTTCCCCAGAAAAACCAGCGCCAACAGCTGGGGCGCATCCCGCTATCAGATGATGCAGGCCGTCGAACAAAGCTTGCGCCGCCTGCAGACCGATCGGATCGGGCTTTACTACTGTCATCGCTGGGATGACACCACTCCGATCGAAGAAACCTTGCGCGCCCTGGACGATCTGGTTCGTTTGGGGAAGATATGCTACATCGGCGCCTCGGCATACGCTTCATGGCAACTCGCCCACGCTAACCTGTTGGCGGAGGTCAAGGGCTGGAGCCGCTTCGTCGTGCTGCAATCCGAGTACAACCTGTTAAAACGGGAGGTCGAGAGCGAAATTTTGCCGTACTGCCGCATGCACAAAGTCGGCTTCGTGCCGTACTATCCGCTGGCCGGTGGATTTCTCACGGGGAAGTACGAGATGGGAAAAGCACCGCCGCCCGGCTCACGAGGTGAGTCGGTAAGAAATGTCCAAGAGCTGATGACGGAAAGAAACTTTCGGGCCGTCACCCGGCTGTCGGCGTGGGCGAGAGCGCAGGGCCGCGGCGTTAACGAATTGGCGCAGGCGTGGCTGCTGGCCCAGGCGCCCGTGTGTTCGGTGATCACGGGAGCAAAAAGAGCCGAGCAACTGATCAGCAATGTAAGGGCGGCGGACTGGAATTTGACCGCGGAGCAAGTGAAAGAAATCGATGCGATCTTGCGATCGCCCGACGATTGATCACAAACAAGACGTTTTGGCTGCCATAAGACCGTGCCGCCAACGCCGGCCTAAACTACGAAAGGCAAAAATAACTGCTGCGCTTGGCGGTTTTCCGCGCGCGCTGTTTTTGCCAAATTGCGCAGTTCTTGTTCGAGCCAACGGATATAAAACCGGTGTGTATGGCGTTTCGCGATGGCCGCGATGCACAGATGGCGCACTTGATCGGCGTACACCGGCCAACTTTCGCGGATTGACCGCGGCATTTTAATGTAAGTCGGCGGGTCATCGCAGAATAGTGGAGCACGCGCCAAAGTCCAGATATCGCACTGCTGTTCGCCGGACGGGACTTTGGCCGGATCAGCCGAGCGGGATCGCGATCGACCGCCATGCGCCAGGCCCTGAATCAAGTGGGTCAATTCGTGGCCGATGGTCTGATAGGTCACTTTGCGAACCCTCAGGCGGATTATCAGCCGCGTGATGATACCCTTGCGATAAATGATTGTCGCACTGCCCAAGTGTTTGCGCGTATAGCCGACCGTGATCGTGACGTCCCGCAATTCCGGAAAAAATTTGAGGGAGTTCTCGACCATCTCTAAGGCGCGCCGGGTGAGGCGCCGTTTCATCGGTGCAGTCAATCGGATCGGCATGGCTGGGATCGGGCTCCCGGAGTCGACCTTGAACGGCGGTTCGGCGATGTCATAATACTTCGTCCTCGGTTGCGATTTATGGCAGAGCCGGAAAACAAGAACAAGAAAAAAAACGCGCCGTTTTTCCGCTCCGGCACGATTGCCATAATCGGGCGGCCCAACGTCGGCAAGTCGACGTTGCTCAATCAAATTCTCGGCGAGAAGGTCGCCATCGTTTCGCCCAAGCCGCAGACCACGCGCAATCGCATCACCGGCATACGCACGACTCCGGCCTCGCAGATCGTTTTTCTTGACACGCCGGGGATTCATCAAGGGCATTCATTGATGAATCGACGCATGGTCGATACCGCCCTGCAGACCCTCGATGAAGTGGACGGTGTCATCTGGTTGCTTGACGCCCATGATAAGATCAAACAGGAAGAAGAACGAATCGCCGAGACGATGCGTGGCTTGGAGACCCCGGTACTGTTGCTCTTGAACAAAATCGACCTGGTTTCCAAGGGAAAGTTGCTGCCGTTGATGGAGCGCTGCTCGCAGCTGGCGCCGGGCAAGGAGATCGTGCCGGTCAGCGCGCTTACGGGCGAGGGCGTGCAACTGGCTCTGGATATCGTCGAAAACTGGCTGTCCGAAGGAACGCCGTTTTTTACCGAAGGCGAGTACACCGATCAGCCCGAGCGTTTTCTCGCTTCGGAAATCGTCCGCGAGAAGGTATTTTTGCTCACTCGGGAGGAAATTCCTTATGGCGTGGCGGTGACGATCGACGAATTCACCGAGAAACAGGAAAAGAACTTGCTCGTGATCTCGGCGACCATCCATACCGAACGCGATTCTCACAAGGGGATTTTGATCGGCAAGCGCGGCGCCATGCTCAAAGAGATCGGCAAGCAGGCGCGCGAGGAACTTGAAAAAATACTCGGTTGTCGAATTTTTCTCGAGCTTTTTGTGCGCGTCGATCCGGGCTGGACACAAAATCCACATTTACTGGGCGAGATGGGTTTGTAGATGCAGGCAACTTCCACGGCGCGTTTGACCGCAGGTCACAAGCGGACGAGAAAGCTGCCGCTCGTCGCCATTGTCGGCCGGCCCAATGTTGGGAAATCGACGTTGTTCAACCGTCTCGTGGGCGAGCGCAAAGCGATCGTCGACGATTTGCCGGGCGTGACCCGTGATCGAAACTACGCCGAGGCTCAGTGGGCGGGTCGCAGTTATCAGCTCGTCGATACCGGCGGTATGGAGTCGGACAGCGGCGGCAAACTCGAACAGAGTGTTCAAGCGCAGAGCCGTCTCGCGCTGATGGAAGCGGACATCATCGTTTTTCTGTTCGACGGCAAAAGCGGTCTGAACCCGCTCGATCGCGAAGCGGTCGATGAGTTGCGGCGAACGAATAAGCCGGTGGTTTTTGCCGTCAACAAGCTCGATTCACAGCGGCGCGGCGACAATCTTTACGAGTTTTTCGCTCTCGGCATCGATCGGCTTTATTCAATCTCGGCCGAGCACGGCTTGGGTATCGCAAACCTGATGGACGATATCGTCGGCCGTTTACCCGATGACCTGCCGAGCGGCGCCGGCTCAGCTCCCGAGGATCCGGAAGAAGTTCTCGAGCCGCTGCGGGTTGCCGTGGTTGGCCGTCCTAACGTGGGTAAGTCGACCCTGATCAATCGTTTGCTCGGTTTTGAACGCTCGGTCGTGGATTCCAAGGCGGGTACGACACGCGATTCGCTCGAAACGCCGTTCGAGATCATGGGTCAACCCTGGATATTGATTGATACCGCCGGCATTCGCCGTAAGGCGCGGATCGACGACCGCATCGAACGTTTTAGCGTCAACCGCGCCCTGCGCGCCGTCGACCGCGGCGATTTGATCATCCATGTCATCGACGGGCCAGAAGGCGTCACCGATCAGGATGCGCAGATTCTGAGCTACGCGATTCAACGCGGCAAGGCGCTACTGCTGGCCGTAAACAAGTGGGACTTGGTCGCAAAAAACGACGGCGACACCGAGAAGTATCGCGACGAAGTGAACTATCGGCTCTCGTTCCTCGAGTTTGCTCCGATCGCGTTTATCTCGGCGGCGACCGGCCAGGGCGTGCACAAGATGTTACAGACGGCGATGCGGGTAATACAAGCTTATCGACGTAAAGTGTCCACGTCGACGGTCAATCAGGCGCTGCAAAAAATCGTCCGCGCGCACGCCGCCCCGCTGTCGCAGGGCCGGGCGGTGAAGTTTTACTACGGGACCCAGACCGGCACGCGGCCGCCGACGTTTACGTTATTCGTCAACCGGCCCGGCGCGGTGCACGAAAGTTATCAGAGATATCTGGTTCATCAACTGCGCGAAAACCTCGGATTCGAAAACGCGCCGATTCGACTCCATTTAAGGGCCCGCCGCGAAGAACGAAAAACCCAACGACGGTCATGACCTTGGCCGTCGCGGCTGTCTCCTTAACACGCGGTATTCATCCGAGGATCCGTACAGCGGACAAGCGGCTCCGCGCCGGGCATCTCGAGCACGCAGTCCGCAATGTGCCGGAGTGATAGCGTGATTTAGCGTTATGTCGCGCCGGCAGTTTTGCTTCAATTGTGCTCGGTTCCGGCTAAAAAAAGATTGCTCCGATTCGAAGAAAGATGCGTAAAAACACAACCTTTGCAGAGATGACCCGGTGCGTTTTCGCCACCGCTTATGAGCCTTGCCTGGCCTTCGGCGGAAAATTACCTTATCATTTTCCTCTCGTCTCCCTGGCTTCGCATTGAATCATCGATCCGCGCGCCAGTTTGACAATCTGTAAACGAGTATGGTTGAGGCATCGTTATCTTTTACGAAAGGAATTTCGACGGGCGTACCGACCCGCGACCGCGATGCGCCTTGGCTTGCCTTTGGACGGATAAAGGGGCTTGGCGGCGTGGGCTTTAAGCGGCTCGCGGCGTGCTTCAGCGATCCGATCCAAGCCTTTTTCGCCTCCCGCGCGGAGTTGGAGCAAGTCGAAGGGTTGCATCGAGATGTCATCGAAGCGCTCGTTAATTTTTCCGAGTGGCGTGAGATCGACGATGAGCTGCGGCGCACTCGCGAAGCCGGCGTAACGATCGTGCCGTTTAACGATCCAAGCTATCCGGCACGTTTGCGTATGATCGCCGACCCGCCGCCGGTGCTTTACATCAAAGGGGCGATGCGCGCCGAAGACGATCGTGCGGTGGCGATCGTTGGATCGCGCAGCGCGAGCGATTACGGCCGGCGCGTCGCGCGCGATCTGGCGCGCGGCTTGGCCGGCGTGGGATTCACCGTGGTGAGCGGCATGGCGCGAGGCATCGACGGCACGGCGCATGAGTGTACTTTGGAGGCAGGCGGCCGCACGATCGCGGTATTGGGCTCCGGCGTCGATCGGCCCTATCCCCCTGAGCATGAACGACTGTACCGGCGCATCAGTGAACAGGGCGCAGTGATCTCGGAGCTGCCGGTCGAAACGCGGCCGATGGCGTTTAACTTTCCGGCGCGCAATCGTCTGATCAGTGGTTTGTCGTTGGGCGTCGTGGTGGTCGAGGCAACCGAAAAAAGCGGCTCGTTGATCACCGCGTCTCTGGCGCTGGAACAGGGGCGCGAAGTATTCGCCGTGCCTGGCGAGGTCGGCGCAAGCCGCAGCCGCGGCGCGCACCGATTGATCCGCCAGGGGGCAAAACTGGTCGAGACCGTCGACGATATCATCGAGGAGATCGCGCCCCAGCTCGTGCGCCGCGGCGGTAAGGCCGAGACCGCGCGGGCGCTACCACCGAGCGCCAGTACAGGCGCGCGAAAGATTTTCGATTTATTGCAAGACAACTCCCTGCAAGTGGACCAGGTCATCGAACGAAGCGGACTGCCGGCCGCCCAGGTGTTGGAAATTCTGTTGGATCTGGAATTGCAGGGATTGATTCGGCAAGTGCCAGGTAAGATCTACGCGGCGGAAAGATAAATTCACACAGCCTAGTTGAGCACGCTCAGAAAAGAGTTCATCCATATGGCAGCAAAGAATCTGGTTATCGTTGAGTCTCCGGCCAAGGCGAAAACTTTGGAAAAATATCTGGGCCGGGATTTTCAAGTCAAAGCGTCCGTTGGCCATGTCGTCGACTTGCCCAAAAGTAAGCTCGGTGTCGACGTCAAAAAAGACTTCGCCCCCGACTTCACGGTTATTCAGGCGAAGAAAAAGGTGATCGACGATCTAAAGAAAGCGGCCAAGGGCAAGGAAAACATCTATTTGGCGTCCGACCCGGATCGCGAAGGCGAAGCGATTGCATGGCATATCGCCGGGCAAGTCGCCAAGAATCACAAGCGCGTGCACCGCGTGCTGATCAACGAGATTACCAAGAAAGCGGTGCAGGACGCGATCGCCAAACCGTTGGAGCTTGACCGCAACAAATTCGACGCACAGATCGCGCGCCGGGTGCTTGACCGTCTGGTCGGTTACAAGATCAGCCCGCTATTGTGGAACAAGGTGCGGCGCGGCCTCAGCGCCGGACGCGTGCAGTCCGTGGCGGTGCGGCTGGTATGCGAGCGCGAGACCGACATTCGCGCATTCGAGCCGATGGAATACTGGTCGCTGACCGCGCTTCTGGAAGGGCGTTTACCGCCATCCTTCAAAGCCAAGTTGGTCCAGTGGAAAGAGCAGAAAATAGACAACAAGAAGTTTCGCCTGGAAAACGATGCCACGGTCCAGGGCATCATCCAGTCGCTCGAGGGCGCCGCTTGGGTCATTGACGAGGTCGAGAAGAAAGAACGCCGCCGTTATCCGGCGCCGCCGTTTGTCACGAGCAAGCTGCAGCAGGAAGCGGCGCGCAAGCTCGGGTTTCAGCCCCGCCGCACCATGCAGTTGGCGCAGCATCTTTATGAAGGCATCGAGCTCGGCAAGGAAGGTTCAGTCGGTTTGATTACCTATATGCGGACCGACTCGACGCGGGTTTCCAACGATGCGCTGGCCGCCGTGCGCCAGCATATTCAGACGCAGTACGGCAAGAATTACCTGCCGGGAAAGCCTAACACGTTTCGCTCGAAAAAGAGCGCGCAGGACGCCCACGAAGCGATTCGTCCGACTTCGCTGGAGTACACTCCGGAACGGGTGCGCCGTTACTTGCGGCGCGATATGTTTCAACTTTACTCGCTGATTTGGGACCGGTTCGTGGCCAGCCAGATGGTGCCGGCGGTGTACGATCAAACCGCTTTCGCGATTCCAGTCCAAGAAGCGCTGTTTCGCGCCACCGGCCAGCAGATCAAGTTCGACGGCTTCATGAAGGTCTATATCGAAGGGCGCGACGAGCGCGCGTCCCAAGCCAATGGCGAGGACGAAGAAGACGAGGCGCAGGACACGGACGGCATGCTGCCGGATTTACAAAAGGGTGACGCCTTGAATCTGCTTTCGCTCGACCCGCGCCAGCATTTCACCCAGCCGCCGCCGCGCTACACGCAGGCCTCGTTGATCAAGGAGCTCGACGAAAAAGGCATCGGTCGGCCGTCCACGTACGCGGCGATTATTTCCAATATCCTCGACCGCGAGTACGTAAGCCAGAACGAAAGCCGCCAACTATTGCCCACCGATTTGGGTTTTCTCGTCACCGATCTTTTGGTCGAGAGCTTTCCCGACATTCTAAACGTGGAATTCACCGCGAGCATGGAGGACGAGCTCGACAAGATCGAGATCGGCAAGGAAAAATGGACCAAGGCGATGAAGCGCTTCTATACGCCGTTCGAGCGCGATCTCAAGAAGGCCGAGAAAGAGATGCGCGACGTCAAGCGGCAGGAAGTGCCGACGGACATCGAATGTGACAAGTGCGGCGCGAGGATGGTGATCAAATGGGGACGCAACGGCGAGTTTCTCGCTTGCCCGCAATATCCCGAATGCAAAAACACCAAAAACTTCAAACGCAGCGATACGGGCGAGATTGAAATCGTTGCCGAAGAAGAGGTCAATGAAACCTGCGAGGAGTGCGGCCGGCCGATGCTGCTACGCTGGGGCAAATTCGGTAAATTTCTCGGCTGCAGCGGCTATCCCGAGTGTAAAAACATTCAGCCGTTGGAAAAGCCGGTCGATCTCGGCGTCAAATGCCCGGAGTGTAAGCAAGGTAACATCAAGGAGCGCAAATCGCGCTGGGGTAAAGTCTTTTACGGCTGCGACAAGTACCCCGAATGCAAATTCGCGTCTTGGGACAAGCCCATGCCGACACCTTGTCCCGACTGCGAAAGCCCGATTTTGGTCGAGAAAGTGACTAAGCGCAACGGCCGCACACATCGTTGCTATAAGAAGGAGTGCGGCTACTCGATCCAGGTCGCCGAACAGTAGCCGCCGGGCTACGACGCGTAGGATCGTCGTTCGATTACGCACGCGCTACCCATCGCAGCTGCGGCGCGATGCATCCATTTTTTTCTTCAATTGCATCATGGAAAATATCGTTCGTATCATCGGCGGCGGGCTGGC
>JAICHC010000065.1 GCA_025922795.1 Candidatus Binatia bacterium
GGCGATCCCAGTGCTGTGCCTTACGCCAAAGAGAACGTTCAGAAATTGATCGGCAAAAAGCCGATATTCGGGATTTGTCTCGGCCATCAAATCATGGGGCTCGCGCTCGGCGGCAAGACCTTCAAGCTCAAGTTCGGCCATCACGGCGGCAATCAGCCGGTGATGGATCTGACGACTCGCAAAGTCGAGATCACGGCGCAAAATCACGGCTTCGCCGTGGATGCGGATTCGCTCAAGGGCGCCGCCGAAGTGACTCACCTGAATTTGAACGACAATACGGTCGAAGGTTTGGCGCATCGCGAGTTGCCGATTTTTTCCGTGCAGTATCACCCAGAGTCTTCGCCGGGCCCGCACGATGCCGGCTATCTGTTCAAACGATTCATCGACATGATGGCAAAGCATCGAGGGGCGTGACCACTCATGCCGAGACGGAGCGACCTTCAATCGATACTGCTCATTGGCGCGGGACCGATCATCATCGGCCAAGCGTGCGAATTCGACTATTCCGGGACGCAGGCGTTAAAAGCTCTCAGTGAAGAGGGCTATCGCGTCATTCTTGTCAATTCGAATCCGGCGACGATCATGACCGATCCGGGCTTCGCGGCGCGCACCTACATCGAGCCGATCACCACCGACATAGTCGAAAAAATCATCGCCAAAGAAAAACCCGATGCCGTGCTGCCGACCCTTGGCGGCCAAACGGCGCTCAACCTGGCGATCGAGCTTGCCGAGAAAGGGATCCTCGAGCGCTATGGCGTAGAGATGATTGGCGCCAGAATCGAATCGATTAAAAAAGCCGAGGACCGGGATCTGTTCAAAGAAGCGATGCGCCGCATCGGTCTCGATCTGCCGCGCAGCGGCTATGCACGCAGCATGGGCGACGCCATGCGCATTCAAAAGCGGCTCAATTTCCCGGTGATTATTCGCGCGTCGCGAACCCTGGGCGGCAGTGGCGGCAATTTTGCCCACACGCCGGAGGAATTCAGAGATGTCGTTCAAGCCGGCTTAAGCATATCCCCGGTGCACGAAGTCCTGATCGAAGAATCCGTGCTCGGCTGGAAGGAGTTCGAGCTCGAAGTGATGCGTGATCACAAGGACAATGTGGTGATTATCTGTTCCATCGAAAACTTCGATCCGATGGGCGTCCACACCGGCGACTCGATCACCGTCGCGCCGGCGCAAACCCTGACCGACAAAGAATATCAGATCATGCGCGACGCCTCCCTGAGAGTCATCCGCGAGATCGGCGTGGATACCGGCGGATCGAACATCCAATTTGCCGTCAATCCGAACGACGGGCGCATGGTCGTGATCGAGATGAACCCGCGGGTGTCCCGCAGCTCGGCACTGGCCAGTAAGGCGACCGGGTTTCCGATCGCCAAGATCGCCGCCAAGCTGGCGGTCGGCTATACGCTCGACGAGATCCGTAACGACATCACCCGCGAAACCCCAGCGTGCTTCGAGCCGACCATCGATTATGTCGTCGTGAAAATGCCGCGCTTTACTTTCGAAAAGTTTCCTCAGGCCAAGGATATCCTGACGCCGCAGATGAAGTCGGTCGGCGAGGCCATGGCGATCGGGCGCACCTTCAACGAATCACTGCAAAAAGCCATGCGCTCGTTGGAGACCGGTTCGTTCGGTTTCGAGCCTAAAATCGATTTGTCTGAAGGGAATCGACAGGCATCGTCGGACATCGTCCGCGAGAAACTCAAGCAGCCGAATGCCCAGCGCCTCTGGTACATCGGTGACGCATTCCGGCTCGGCATGTCGGTAGAAGAAGTCTACCAGCTTTCGGCGATCGACCCGTGGTTTTTGGAAAAGATCCGCGAAATCATTGCCGCCGACGGCGCTATCGCCGGCTTCAGCGGAAAACTTTCAGATCTCGAACCGGGTCTGCTGCGCCAATGGAAACAGATGGGTTTCGCCGACGCACGCATCGCCAGCCTGATCCGCACCCAAGAAAGCGATTTTCGCGGTGCGCGGAAGCGAAAAGGCGTGGAGGCGGTTTTCAATTCCGTCGATACTTGCGGCGCGGAATTTCGAGCGTTCACGCCGTATTTGTATTCAACCTATGAAGGCGAGGATGAATCGAAACCGACGTCGCGGCGGAAAATCATGATCCTGGGCGGCGGCCCGAACCGGATCGGCCAGGGCATCGAGTTCGATTATTGCTGTGTGCACGCCGCCTTTGCGCTGAGGGAAGAGGATTGCGAGACGATTATGGTCAATTGCAATCCGGAGACGGTCAGCACCGACTATGACACTTCGGATAAGCTGTATTTCGAGCCTCTGACAATGGAAGAGGTGATGAACATTGTCGATCGTGAGAAACCGGATGGTGTGATCGTGCAGTTTGGCGGGCAAACGCCGCTCAAACTCGCGCTGCCGCTCGAACGCGCCGGTGTGCCGATTATCGGCACCTCGCCTGACAGCATCGATCTGGCGGAAGACCGGGAACGGTTCGCCGAGCTGCTCAAGCGGCTTGATATCAAACAGCCCGACAACGGCATTGCGCGCTCTTTCGACGAAGCGTTTCGCATTGCGTCGGGGTTGGGTTATCCGGTATTGGTTCGTCCTTCCTACGTCCTTGGCGGGCGGGCGATGCAAATCGTCTACGACGGCGAAGCGCTCAGGGATTACATGACCTATGCGGTTTCGGCTTCGCCCGAACATCCGGTGCTGATCGACAAATTCCTCGATGATGCCATCGAGATCGACGTGGATGCATTGGGAGACGGCGAAGACTACGTCATCGGGGGCATCATGGAACACATCGAGCGCGCCGGGGTTCATTCCGGCGACAGCGCGTGCAGCTTGCCGCCGAAGTCGATCGGACCGGAGATCCAGGACGAGATTCGCCGCCACACGATCGCTTTAGCGAAGGCGCTCAATGTGCGCGGGTTGATGAACGCGCAATTCGCCGTGCAGCGTAGCCAGGTCTTCGTTCTCGAGGTCAACCCGCGGGCTTCCCGCACCGTGCCCTTCGTTAGCAAAGCGATCGGCGTGCCGCTGGCGAAAATCGCCGCGCGCATCATGGTCGGAAGAAAGCTCAAGGATTTGGGCCGGACCTGCGAAGTGCAACCGGCGCATGTGTCGGTCAAAGAGGCGGTCTTCCCGTTCAATAAATTCCCCGGCGTGGATACCTTGCTCGGCCCTGAAATGAAATCCACCGGCGAAGTCATGGGCATCGACAACTCCTTCGGGATTGCCTTTGCCAAGGCTCAGCTGGGCGGGGGCATGCGTCTGCCGCAGGCCGGTCGGGTTTTCATCAGCGTGCGCGACGAAGACAAACCTAGCGCAACCGTGATCGCCCGGAAGCTGCACGACGCCGGTTTTACCATCGTGGCGACGCGCGGCACGGCGGCCCATTTGGCGGCGTGCGGCATTTCCGCCGAGATCGTCAAAAAGGTGCAAGACGGCAGCCCGCACATCGGCGACCGAGTCAAAAAAGGCGATATCGCCATGGTGATCAACACGCCGCAGGACGCGCACTCGCACGCGGATTCCTATCTCATCCGGCGTTACGCCCTGGATTACCAGGTGCCGTATTTTACCACTATGGCCGGCGCCGAAGCCGCCGCGGAAGGTATCGAATACTTAAAGCAGCGGGAATTCGACGTAAAGGCTCTGCAAGATTATCAAGCGCCGCCCTTGCCCTAGAGGGCCGCGTGAAACCTGGCGAATTTCCTTCCGATCAGCGAGAGCAGAGCGACGATGGCGCCCCGCGGGTGCGCGCCCCCTTGCGCGCGCTTAACACGCCAATCCAATTTCTAAGCGGTGTCGGACCTAAGCGTGCGGCCCAATTGGAATCCTTCGGAATTCACTCCGTCGGCGATCTGCTCTGCCATTTGCCGTTTCGTTACGAAGATCGGCGGCAGATCAAGAAGATCTCGGCTGCGGTTCGCGGCGAGGAAGCAAGCTTCATCGGCCGTTTGATCGGACTACAAAGCAAATACGTTCCGCGCCGGCGCAGCCGGATGCTGCTCGTCATTTTGCAGGATGATACGGGCAGCATCGATCTGGTTTGGTATCGGGCGCCGGAATTTTTGATCGCCGGTCTCGCCAAGGATCAGACGCTTCTCGTTCACGGAAAACTCGAGCCGAGCGTGCATGGACGGCTGCGTTTGGTGCACCCCGATTTCGAAGTCATCGACAACCGTGATGATGCGCAGCTGCAACGGATCGAGCCGGTTTACGTGCACCCGGCCGGCCTGTCGCTCTCGCGGCTGCGCAACTGGGTAACTCAAGCACTAAGAGAGTACGGCCATCATCTTCTCAATGGTCTGCCGCAAGAGATCATCAAACGGCAGGGACTGATCCCTCCAAGCGCGGCGCTGGTACATTTGCATGACCCGCCGCTCGATGCCGATCTCGACGCGCTGAACAACTCATCGTCTATCGCACACCGGACGATCATTTTCGACGAGCTGTTTTTTTTGCAGTTGGGTTTGGGCCTGCGCAAGGCAGAGCATGCCCGGAGTTCGGCGATTCGTTTCGATGCGCCTCGCGCCGCCTTACGCCAGCGGATGCGCCAACGGTTGCCGTTCGAGCTCACGGGGGCACAGAGCCGCGTGCTCGGGGAGATTGAACGTGACATGGCGGCGGAGCAGCCGATGCAGCGCCTGGTCCAGGGCGATGTCGGTTCGGGCAAGACGATGATTGCCTGGTTGGCGTCTCTGAGCGCCATCGAGCGCGGCCGGCAAGCGATTTGGATGGCGCCGACGGAAATTCTCGCCGAGCAGCATTACCGCAACTTGGAACGGTTCGCGGGCGATCTGGGAGTCTCATCGGCCTTGCTTACGGCGGCCATGCCGGCAAAAGAGAAGAAGCCGATGCTGGAGCGGATCGCCCGAGGCGATATAGCGTTCATTGTCGGTACCCACGCGCTGATCCAGCAGGAGGTGTGCGCGCCGCTGATGGGCTTGGGCGTGGTCGACGAGCAGCATCGTTTCGGGGTTATCCAGCGCCTATCGTTGCAGCGCTTGATCGATCGCCAGGGCCCCGCGGCAAGTGCGCAACCGCACATGCTGCTGATGAGCGCCACGCCAATCCCGCGCAGTCTCGCCATGGTGCTGTACGGCGATATGGAGGTTTCGTTCGTCGATGAGATGCCGCCGGGGAGAGCTCCAGTGCGAACGAAAGTGTTCAGCGAGCGCGAGCGGCGCCAGGTTTATGCCATCGTTCTCGATGAACTGAAGCGGGGTCATCAAGCCTTCATCGTGCTGCCACTGGTCGAGGCTTCGGAACAGCTCCAGCAGGTGCGCGACGCCACGCAGATGGCCGACAAAATGCGCCAGACTTTGTTCAAAGATTTCGGCGTGGGTCTTGTTCATGGCCGGCTCAAGTCCGAGGAGCGGGACCAAATCATGCGATCGTTCCGTGACGGCAAACTCGGCATTCTCGTCGCTACTACGGTGATCGAAGTCGGCATCGATATTCCCAATGCCACGGTAATGGTCATCGAGCATGCCGAGCGTTTCGGGCTGGCGCAATTGCACCAGCTCCGTGGCCGGGTCGGACGCGGACCCGCCGGCGGGCACTGCCTGCTGGTCAACCGCGGCACCGGAAGCGCCGTGGCCGCCGAACGCCTGCGCGCGATGGAAAAGGAACAGGATGGCTTTAAAATCGCCGAGGCCGATCTGCGCTTGCGCGGACCCGGAGAGCTTCTTGGCGCGCGCCAATCCGGCTTGACGGATTTTCGCTTCGCCAGTCTCGTGCGCGACGCGCGGCTGTTAGCCGAAGCGCGTCGGGAAGCTTTAGCCTGGCTGGCTAAGGATCCGGAGCTCAGGAGCAAAGCTTCAGCCGGCATGAAGGAAATCCTGCGCCACCGCTGGGGAACTCTGTTGCAGTTCGGGTCAGTAGGATAACCCCCTTCACACGCTTCGCTGACAAAACTGCCATCGCTTGGTGATTCGTGCGCTTTCTAGGGCACCTTACGGGCGAGATTTAGTTGCACCCGGTGGGATGATGGCTTATAAATTGGGCTATCCCGTTTCTCGGAAAGGTTTAGGTACCACGCGTGGAATTTCAGCGCATAAAGCGGCTGCCGCCCTACGTCTTCAGCATCATCGACGGCATGAAGATGGAAGCTCGGCATAGGGGCGAAGACATTGTCGATTTCGGCATGGGAAACCCCGACCTGCCGACGCCGCCGCACGTGGTCGCCAAGCTCGTGGAAGCCGCGAGTAAGCCGCAAAATCATCGGTACTCGGTCTCCCGGGGCATTTACAAACTGCGCCTGGCAATCGTCGCTTGGTACAAACGCCGTTACAACGTGGATCTCGATCCCGATAGCGAGGCAATCGTCACCATCGGCGCCAAAGAAGGGATATCCCATCTTGCCTGGGCGACCATCGATCCCGGCGACGTGGTGCTTTGTCCCAGTCCGACCTATCCGATTCATCAATTTGCCGTTGTCCTGGCCGGCGGCGATCTGCGCTGCATCCCGCTCACGACCAGCGAAGCCTTTTTCGGCAACCTTGACGAGGCGATTCGCCAAACCTGGCCGAAGCCGAAAATGCTGATCATCAGCTTCCCGCACAATCCCACCACCGAAGTGGTTGACGCGGGATTCTTCGAGCGAGTGGTAAAAACCGCCAAGGAGCATGGTTTTCTAGTGATTCACGATCTCGCTTATGCGGATCTGACTTTCGACGGCTACGAGGCGCCGAGTTTCCTGCAGGTTGCGGGAGCAAAGGACGTCGGTGTCGAATTTTTTTCGCTGTCCAAAAGCTACAACATGCCCGGCTGGCGGGTCGGTTTCTGCGTCGGCAATAGGGAAGTGATCCATGCCTTGGCTCGGATCAAGAGCTATCTCGATTACGGGATTTTTCAACCGATTCAGATCGCCGCGATTCAGGCTTTGAACGGGCCGCAAGACTGCGTGGAAGAGATCCGGCTGATGTATGAAAGGCGGCGCGATTCGTTGATCGATGGACTCGATCGGGCTGGCTGGAGAATTCCCAAACCCAAAGGAACGATGTTCGTCTGGGCGGAAATCCCCGATCCCGCCAAGAAAATGGGCTCGGTCGATTTCTGCAAGTACTTACTTCAAGAAGCGCAGGTGGCGGTGTCGCCCGGCATCGGCTTCGGCCAGTACGGCGACGAGCATGTGCGCTTTGCGCTGATCGAGAACGAACATCGGACCAAGCAGGCCGTTCGAAAGATCAAACGGGCGTTAGGCAAGCTCCTGGACTAGCGCCTCCTTCAAAAATCACAGGTTCATTTATGGCAGCGGCGAAGAATCGACGAAGGGTCGGTATCGGCCTACTAGGCTCAGGTGTGGTCGGCGAAGCGATTCAGGATATCCTCTTTCACGACCTCAAAGGGCAGCTCAGCGCGGATATCGAACTGGAACTCCGAAAAATCTACACGCGCAATCCCCGGGAAAAAAAATGGTTTAAGAAGCATCCGAAGCTTTTCACCGCCAAACCCGAGGAGGTGATCGACGCTGCCGGCGTTGACATCGTGGTCGAGGCGCTCGGTTTTCAACATCCGTCGCAGTTGCCGCAATTCAGGGATTTTTTTCTGCGCGCTTTTCGCAACGGCAAATCCGTTGTCACGTCCGACAAGGCGGTGCTGGCCCGCTACGGCAAAGAGATCTGGGCTTCGGCAAAGAAGACCGGCCAACAGCTCCGTTTCGAAGCTTGCGTCGGTGGCGGCATTCCGGTGATTCGGTCGCTGAGCGAGAGCTTCGCCGTTGAACAGCCGGAGGCGGTCTTCGGCATCGTCAACGGCACTTGCAATTATATCCTTTCGCAGATGGAAAAAAGCGGCAAGCCTTATGCCGAAGCACTCGCCGAGGCGCAGCAGAAAGGCTATGCAGAGACCAACCCGGCCTCGGATGTGAACGGTAGCGACGCCGAAGCAAAGCTGTTGCTCCTGAGCGCGGTTGCCTTCGGTCTCCAAATCAAGCCGGGCAAGATCTGGCGTAAGGGCATCGAAGAGATTCAGGCGGTCGACTTTCGCTACGCTCAACGGATCGGCTCAAGCACGATCAAGCAGCTCGCGGTGGCGCGGCGCCGTGGTTCCCTGGTCCAGGTTTTCGTTGCGCCGGCTTTGGTGTCGGGGCAGAACTTTCTTGCCGGTGTCGATGGCGCCACGAACGCGGTCTGCTTTGCGGGCAGAAGCAGCGGCACCGGCCGCGGCGGCCGGGACTGCGATTATGTTTTGGTCGGACCGGGCGCAGGCGGCGGACCAACCGCCGTGGCCGTGCTCGGCGACGTCTGCGAGCTGGCGCGCGGCGAACGCAAGTTCAGTGGCGTTCCGAGTCTCGTTGCTCCGGGAGAACTGAAACTTCAGCGCGAGGACGAGATCGATATGCCCTTCTACATCCGCTTTGTCGTCAAGGACCGCGCAGGTATCGTCGGCGACATCGGCAAGACTTTCGGCCGCATCGGCGTCAACATTTCGGAGATCTGGCAGCTCAGGCATGTCGAGGAGGAATTGCGCAGCCTCACCGAGAGTTATCGGCTCAAGCATCATTCGAACGAGATCTTGCCCTTCGTGATCACGCTGGAGCGCGCGACCCTGCGCCAAATCCGCAGGGCTCTAGATTCAATCGGCAATCGAGACTATATCTTAGTCGATCCGGTTTGGTTCCCGATCTGGGACGCGCGTTGAGGCCAGCGCGCAGTTTAGGTTCAAAGTTCCAGGTTCAAGGCCGGATATCGAACTATGAACCTTAAACCTGGAACCGAGAGAATCTGTTGATGCGGGCTGTACGGTGAAATACATAATTCTCCAAGGCGACGGAATGGCGGATTATCCCCTCGATGTTTTGGATGGGCAGACTCCTTTGGAAGCCGCCGGGACGCCGAATATGGACTGGCTCGCGGTGCACGGTGTGTTCGGCATCGCCCACGTGATCCCCCCAGGATTTCCGCCGGGTAGTGACGTCGGCAATATGAGCATCATGGGCTATGATCCGGTGCTTTACCACACCGGGCGCTCGCCGCTCGAAGCCGCCAGCATGGGCGTTGCTTTGGCTGCCGACGATATTGCGTTTCGTTGCAATCTGGTAACTCTTGGCGGCGCCGCCGATGAGACGTTCATGGAAGATTTTACCAGCGGGCATATCTCGACCGAAGAAGCGGCTGAAATCATCGGCGACCTCGATCGCGAGCTCGGCGGCGACGGAATCGAATTTTTTGCCGGCGTGAGCTATCGCCACCTGATGGTCTGGCGCGACGGCAAAGAGAAGATGGTCACCACGCCACCCCACGATATCACCGATCAAAGGATCTCCGGCTACATGCCCGAAGGAGATGGCGCTGAACGCTTGCGGCAACTGATGAAGGCATCGCAGCCAATTCTCGCGCCACATCGCGTCAACCAGAAACGCCGAGCCGAAGGACAGCGGCAAGCTACCTCAATCTGGCTCTGGGGACAGGGAAGAGCGCCGCAGTTGCCGCCGCTCACGAAGCGCTTCGGCATTAAGGGCGGAGTCATCTCGGCGGTCGACATTATCCATGGTCTCGGTGTCTATGCCGGACTCGAGCGCATCGACGTGCCGGGGATCACCGGGTTTCTCGATACCAACTACGTCGGCAAAGCAGAGTACGGCGTGCGCTCGCTGGAAAGGAACGATTTGGTCTTCATTCA
>JAICHC010000066.1 GCA_025922795.1 Candidatus Binatia bacterium
CGCATTATTCGACTTGAGATCTTCCTCGCCTTGATTGGGCGGAAAATCAGTAAAACGAATCTCCGCATAGGTGGTCTTTTTGGGCTTGTAAATCTTTGACAGTGTGTCGATGCGCCCATCGGGAACCTTGATCACGCCGAGGTGCACTTCTTCCTTGCCGCCATAGCCGCCCACTTCCGCTTGGAGACCCGTCAGCATGTTAAAAATTGTGGTTTTCCCCGCTCCGCGATGGCCGATCAATCCAATCTTCATTGCGACTACTCCCAATCTTGAGCTCAACGAAAGCAACCTACCAGGAAAAATCGGCCGGTTAAATTGCGCAGCAAATTCGCCGACGTGACGGAAGCGGAACAAAAAAGCCGCTCAGGCTTCGGCGCCGAATCACGCGCAAGCCGAAGCTGAGCGGCTAGTAAGAAACAATCCCGGGACTTAGTCAGGGCTTGAGAGCTAAAAACAGACTCGATTGCCCCCGGCGCACGAGAAAGAGCACCGGCTTGCCTTTTTCGCTCCTTGCGATCTCGCGATTATATGCCTCGATATTTTTCACCGGGCGGCGGTTCACTTGGGTTATCACGTCCCCGGATCGCAATCCTGCCTCCTCGGCGGCGCTACCCGGCTTAACGGACGAGATGACCAGCCCCTCGGCGCGTTCCAAACCCAGGCTCTGAGCGATGTCAGGAGTGACCGGTTGTGCGGTCAAACCCAGTTCAGTTTCCTCGCTCGAAGCGACGATTTCATTATCCTGCAACTCGCCTACAGTGATCGGCAGCGAGACCTGCTTGCCTTCGCGCATAACTTTGAGCTGCACGGTCGTGCCCGGCGCGATCCGCGCCACCACGGGAGGGAGATCGGATGAATCTTTGATCGCCTTACGGTCGAACTCGACAATAATGTCGCCAGTCTTAATGCCGGCCTTTTCCGCCGGGCTGCCTTGCACTACATCAGCCACCAGCGCTCCGCCGTTTTCCTTAAGACCAAGCGAGTTGGCGATTTCCGGAGTAATCTTCTGCACTGTCGTACCCAGATAGCCCCGCACGACTCTACCTTTTTCTTTCAATTGGGGCAGTAGATCCTTCACCGAATTGGTAGGGATGGCAAAGCCGATACCGATATTTCCGCCCGTCTGACTGAAGATGGCCGTGTTGATGCCGACCACTTCACCGCGCAGGTTCAGCAGTGGCCCCCCGGAGTTTCCCGGGTTGATCGAAGCATCCGTTTGAATGAAGTTATCGTACGGTCCAGCGCCAATCTGGCGGCCCTTGGCGCTGACAATACCGGAAGTGACCGTATGATCGAGGCCAAAAGGATTACCGATCGCGACTACCCACTCGCCGACTTCGAGATGGTCGGAGTTGCCGAGAGTCACGGCTGGAAGCTCGCGGTCGGCATCGATCTTGATTACCGCGATGTCAGTCTTTTGATCTTTACCGATCACCTTGGCGTCATAGCTCTTTCCGTCTGAGAGGGTCACGGAGATTTTCTGCGCCTCGCCGACGACGTGGTAATTGGTGAGAATCGTTCCGTTACTGTCGATGATGAATCCTGAGCCGACCCCCTGCCGCTGTTGCGGTCCGCGTGGGATACGGCCGCCGAAAAATCGTTCCAACAGATCGTTGCGTGGATCGCCCGGGCCGAAGGGAGACGGCACATCCTGAGCCATCCTACGAACCTGTGTTGTGGAAACGT
The DNA here is from genome assembly GCA_025922795.1 of Candidatus Binatia bacterium. The sequence continues at coordinate 1,687 of JAICHC010000066.1, forward strand.
TTACGACTGACGGTCCCACTCTCTTGGCCAGCTCGACAAAACTCGGCAGATTGCGAGAATTCTCCGCTGGCACGGCCAACGGCACCGTGCTACCGGCCGCCTGACGATTGTCGATCGTCCCGCCAATCCCGGCTCCCGCCAGCAAGCAGAGCGCGCTGCCGATCAACACCGATAAAACGCTGATATTCTTCTTGGGTTGCAACAAATACTTTGACATCCATTTCTCCTACTTTTATCGCCGCGCACGCACTTCGGCGGGCAGCGGTCTCTCTAATGAAACTTTGTTTGTCAGCCAATTAGGTTCCGACGCGGCCGATGATGGGTCGGGTGCTTTTTTCGCTTCCCGGCTGGCGCGACGTGCGCTTCCAACGCAGCAGCCCCTCGCGCATGTAATCAGCGTCAAATCCGAGAGCTTCGCAGACGTTTTCAAACGAAAACAGATAGGAGCGGTCGGTGTTCGAGATCCATTCCTCGGCGTCGCGATGCATCGACTGCTTGCGCTTGCACTTAGCCGCGACATGCTCCTGAAAACAGACCACAGCATCCTGCAGTACCGCGAGCATCAGCACTCGCTCCGGATCGAGGTGAAAACGTCTTCGCTGGCTCGACTGAAATTGAGCGTCAATTAAAATATCGGGCTGGAAGATCATCATAGCTTTTTCCTCGATCATCGCGCTGCGTGGCGCGCCGCCCTGCGTCCAAAAAGGCGCGCGACTTCGATGAGTCGATGTTTGCGCTTTGGGTGGTTTTTTCGCGCTCATGCGTTACCTCCGTGATCAGTTAGACGACCCAAGTATGCGGATTGTTCCAGATTTTCTTTGTCGGCGGCCGAGAGGGTCCGGCTCTGCCGACGCGAAAGACGCAAAGGAGCAGGCAGGCTGTATGGGTTCCGGATCGGCTTTTGTCCAACTGATCGCGACCGGACGCTGTTCACGCCTGCAAGTGATGATCCATTCTAGCGTTTAGCCTTCTGTCCATCACTCGCCGTTTGAAAGCCTGGGTCAAGATGGTACAGTACAGCACGATGCCGCTAGCCACGATTGAAGAAGCGATCGACGAAATTCGCCGCGGCCATATGGTCATCTTGATGGATGACAAGGACCGCGAAAACGAGGGTGACCTGTGCATGGCCGCGGAGAAGGTCACTCCGGGTGCAATCAATTTCATGGCCACCTATGGCCGCGGCCTAATCTGCCTGCCGCTAACCGAGGAAAGAGTTCGGCACTTGGGCTTGACGATGATGGTCTCGGAGAATACCTCTCCGTTTGGCACCGCGTTTACCGTATCGGTAGACGCCTCCACGGGCATCACCACTGGGATTTCCGCCGCGGACCGTGCAAAGACGATCCTCGATGCGATTGCCGACGACGCCAAGCCCCAGGATCTGGTGATCCCCGGCCATATTTTTCCCCTGCGCGCCCGCGACGGCGGCGTCCTAGTGCGCGCCGGCCAAACCGAAGGCTCCGTCGACCTGGCCCGGCTCGCGGGCCTCAAGCCGGCTGGCGTCATCTGCGAGATCATGAAGGATGACGGCACCATGGCGCGCCAACCCGACCTGATGCGTTTCGCCAAGAAGCATAAACTCAAGGTAGTGACAACAGCCGATCTAATCCAATACCGCTTAAATTACGATTCCCTGGTTTATCGAGCCGCGGCCGCGCCGCTGCCGACCCGTCTCGGCGGTATGTTTCAGGCCGTAGTCTACAATACTCACGTGGACCAGAGCGAACATCTCGCACTCATCAAGGGCACCATTTCACCTAAAGAAGAGACCTTGGTGCGCGTGCATACAAAATATGTTCCCGGAGATGTATTCGGTTTCGAGCTGCTCAATACCAACGAAGTGATTCAGCGGTCGATGGAAATCATCGCGAAAGCCGGCAAGGGTGTGATTCTATATTTGCGGCCGGAGCTCAGGGGACTACGACCCGCGATGGTCGCGTATCCTAGGTTCGAAGGGAAACAGCAGCGGGAGATGAATCGCTCGTTTGTCTATCAGGCCGATTTCAAGGAATACGGTATCGGCGCGCAAATACTGCGCGATATCGGCGTCGGCAAGATGCGCCTGTTGACGAATAATAAAAAGCATCTTGTGGGACTGCGCGGCTATGGTCTGGAAGTCACCGCATTGGAGCCGATTCCGCGCGAAAACCCGCTACGAGACGCGCTCAAACAAAAAAAATCCAAGCGCGCCTGACGAAATATTCTGATTCGAGATCGAAGGCCTAACCTAAGTGACCCATGCCGATTTTCGAATACAGCTGCCGCCAGTGTAATCACCGCTTCGAAACCGTCGTGCTCTCGGCGCGCGAAAAGATTGTCTGCCCAAAATGTCACAGCAGCGCGCTGGAAAAACAGCTATCGGTTTTTAGCTCCCCGGCTTCCGTCCAGCAAGCCTCCGACTCAGCTAGCGCCTGCGCGTGCACGCCGCAAACCTGCGGCTGTCATTAAGATTCCCGGCAAAGTAAGTAGCGCGGCAGCTCGGGGCGAATGCGTTTGAGCGCCTCGCCAATATTTGAATAGACTCGCTCTTCCACCAACTGCCCGTTTACCCAGTAATCCAACGAAGGCGCATCGGTGAAGTTAATATCAATGTACCGCTCTCCTGGCGGCTCGGCGGTGATAATTGCCCGGATGGAATACCCGGCGTCGATAACGATGCCGCGAGTACCGGCGGGCAGAGGCAAACTGTTCTTGATTTTGGCTAACCTGTCAGGCGGATACTTGCCCACTTCCAACGAGTAGTAGCCCCATTCGCCGGGCGCCACCGACAAACCACTAAGCAGCTTGGCATTGATGTCCACGAGATTCTTCGCGGCCTGATCTTGATTGTAGTTCTTGAGCAGCTCATAGGCCCATTTCTCGATGATCCCTTTAGCCGGCTCGGCTTTTTCCCGCTCCTTGACCGGGCCGCGATCGACCCACCATTTGGTTTCTTCAAATGCCGGGGTTTTTTCTTCCGCCATGAATTGTGCCGGTTAAGAGCGTGCTGTCTAAATTTTAAATTCTTCCAGTGTACTTTTGGCGAAGAGCGAATCAATGTCAACACGCTTGCTGATCAAACCCTGCTCATAGGTGTACTGCACGAGAGTTTCGAATATGTGGCGATTGGCCTCCAATCCGTAGGCCCAGGCATCTGGTCCCAAGATTTCCCGCTCCTTTTCCATCTCATCGATGGACCAGGCAAGCATATACTTGAGCGCCGAGAACTCGTACATGGCCTCCTGGCAGAGCCGCTTCGATTCTTCGAATGCCTTAAAAAGGCTCTGAGCGATCCACGGATGCTTTTCGTAAACCTCTTCCCGAATGACAATAGTATGCATGATCGGGAAAATCCTCGTGCGATTGAAATACTCCTGCTCCACTTCACGAAAATTAGGAATCAAGCGCTGCACCTTCGGATGGCGGCGCACGAACGGCGACGGCATATGCGCCGAGATCATGGCGTCGATTTCGCCGCGCTGGAGCATGCCGGAAAGCGTCTTGTCCGGCGCGATCGGCTGGATATCGATGTTCGGCGGCAAGCTATGCTTGACCTTGTCCTGGCGTCCCGGATGTTCTTCGCCGCCGGTGAACCATTTCATTTTTTCCGGCGCCACGCCGTACTCGTGCTGCAGGATGCCGCGCGCCCAGATCGCCATCGTAATTTGATATTCGGGAACTCCGACGCGCTTGCCGGCCATATCGGCGGGCTTTTGGATCCCCGAGTCTGTGTTGATATAGATGCACGAGTGGCGAAAAGTTTTCGAAGGAAAAACCGGTATGCCGACCAAACCGGGCGCGCCCTTGTCGCGCGACATGAGAAAGGAACCGGTGGACATTTCAGCGACGTCGAACTCACCGTAGCGCAGCATGCGCCAAAACGTCTCTTCGACCCGCAGGGGTAAATAAGTGAGATCGACTCCCTCTACCTCGACGCGGCCGTCCTGAAGCGCGCGGGTGCGATCGTAATCCCAACAGGCCAATGTCAAACGGATCTTTCCCATAACGTGCTCCTTACTCAACTCGTTGGCTCAAGCTTGCACGCCGGCAAGAAATTGCTTGGCGCTGATCACAAACTGTTCCCGCTCACCTTGCAGCACTACTGCCGCTTCACCCGATGCGAGCGTTGTGCGGCGTTGAATCGTATAAGGCTTGCCCCTAAACGTCACCCGCTCACCGGGAGGAAACTCGTTTAGACCTTCGTGATCTTCTTGCGGATCGATCTTTTCCATCGCTCGATTTCATATCATATCGCCTTAAAAAGCTTAAACCGGGCCAAATTGACTTCCCCCAAACGCGAGAATAAAGTCACGGCCATGCGCATCGCGGTCATGGGCAGTGGCGCGGTAGGCGGCTATTTCGGAGCGAAGCTCGCAGCTGCCGGGCACGAGCTGATTTTTATCGCTCGCGGCCATCACCTTGACGTCATGCGCCGGAGCGGGTTAGGAATCGGCAGCCCGAGCGGTAATCTGCACATCGAGCGGGCGGTTTTCACCGATGGACGTGATGAACTCACCGGGGTCGATCTTGTGCTCTTCTGCGTCAAGTCTTACGACACCCAAACCGCGGCGAAGGCGCTTGCACCGCTGATCGGCGACCGCACGATGATTCTGTCTTTGCAAAACGGCGTCGATAACGTTGAGCAACTCGCAAGTCTCTGGGGCGACCCGCGCACTTTTGCCGGCGTCGTTTACATCGCCGCGCAACTCGAATCTCCTGGCGTGATTCGGCACTCCAATGGCGGCAAAATCATTTTGGGTCACCTCGATGGCGCGATCGGTGCAGGCACCGCGCTCATTGAAAACACTCTGTCCGGCGCCGGCATCAGCTGTGCGCTCAGCACGAACATACGGACGGTTCAATGGACGAAGTTATTATGGAATGCGCCATTCTGCGCGATCAGCTGCTTGACCGGCGCCAACGTGGCACAAATCATCGAATCTGAAGCATTGACTCAGCTCGCCGTCGACTGCATGGTTGAAGTTCAAGCGGCGGCGCGCACGCGCGGTGTCGAACTGTCCCGCGATTTGTTCGATGACACGATCGCTTTTTCGCGCGGCCTGGGTATTTTTAAACCGTCCATGCTGCAGGATTTGGAAGCCAGAAAACTACTCGAGTATGAGGCTTTTAACGGTGTCGTGTTCAAATTATTGCGGCAAGCCGGTGAAAGGGCACCGATCAATCAATCCTTTTATGCGCTCCTCCAGCAGCTCGACAAAAAAAACCGCCAGGAGGCCTCCCTGGACTCATGATGTTGTCGCATCAAGCTCGCTCGCTGACGTTTTGGCTGATTGCTGGTGTGGTCACTCCGGTCTTTTTTCCTGCCCTCGCCGGCTCACAGACCCGGAATAAAGAAATGATTGCCAAAGGGCAGTATATCTTCGCTGTCGCCGGCGGGTGTGCCTGCCACACGGTTCCGAAAGAGACGGCGCACGCCGGCGCGCGACCCTTTCCGATTCCATTCGGAACGGTCTACAGCACCAACATCACCCAAGACAAAGAAACGGGTTTAGGCGCGTGGTCGGATCAGCAAATTCTCGATGCTATGGTTAAAGGCTTTCGCCGCGACGGCAGCCGGATCTTGCCGGTTATGCCCTACGAAAAATATTCCGGCATGGCTCAAGCGGACTTGGAGGCGCTCATCGCATTTCTCAGAACGCTCAAGGCGGTGAACAAGCCTACGCCGGAACTGAAGAGCTGGGTCCCGTTCATACGCAGCGTGGGAACTTTTGCCTATCTGACGCTATTTGGCCGCTTCAGCACTTTACCGGCGCAACCGCCGAAAGCAGGCGTTGAACGCGGCCGCTATTTGGTCAACCATGTTTCACTTTGCGGCGATTGCCACACGCCGCGAAATGTCCTCGGCGCCCCTAAACAATCGCTGTATTTGGCGGGCGCGGCTCAAGATACCGGCCCACTGGGCGAGGCCGTGCCGAATATCACACCCGATGAGGAAACCGGCATCGGCAGCTGGAAGCGCGACGAAATCGCCGATCTTCTCCTCACGGGCACGAAACCGGATTTCGATAACGTGCAAGGTCTCATGTATGAAGTCATCGAGGGCACCACGCACGGCTACGGCTACAAGGATATGATCAAAGAGGATGCGCTGGCGATCGCGGATTATTTGAAATCGATCCCGCCGATCAAAAACAAGATCCAATGATCCGCCCAAATGCGAGGCAAAGCCGCTAATTGCGCGGCACTTGCTTGATGATTTCACCGATGACTTGATCGGTCGTGATATTCTCGGCTTCGGCTTGGAAGTTCAGAATGATGCGGTGACGCAAGGCGGGAAGAATAGTCCGCTCGACGTCTTCATAGCTCACGTGCACTCTGTTTTCGGCCAGGGCATTGCCCTTCGCGCCGAGAATGACCGCCTGCGCGCCGCGCGGGCTCGAACCGAAGCGGATGTACTGCTTTACGGAGCTCTTCAACGGGCCACCGTTGGTTCCGTCGGGTTGGGTTGCATGCACCAGACGGACGACATAGTCCTCAATGGGCGGCGCGATCATGACCTGACGCAGTAATCGTTGCATGTCGTTGACCCGCTTGCCGCCATCTTCGGGGAGAACTGCCGAAACTTCAGCGCTCGCGGTACCGGTCGTGCGTTTCAGAATTTCTTTGAGCTCGGCCGGCGCGGGCGATGCCACCAGCAGCTTAAAAAAGAATCGGTCGAGTTGCGCTTCCGGCAGCGGGTAGGTGCCTTCGAGTTCAATGGGATTTTGTGTTGCCAGAACGATGAAGGGTGACTCAAGTAGATGCGAGTCGCCGAAAACTGTGACTTGCTTCTCTTCCATCGCTTCGAGCACCGCCGATTGCGTCTTTGGAGTCGCGCGATTGATCTCGTCGGCCAATACAACGTGCGCGAAGATGGGTCCGCGCTTAAATTGGAATTCGCGTCGGCCGCTGGTCTCGGTGAGCACTTCGGTGCCGACGATGTCCGACGGCATCAAGTCCGGCGTGAACTGAATTCGCTTGAACGAAAGTCCCAGCGTCTGGCTCAATGATTTGACAAGCAGAGTCTTGCCGAGTCCGGGAACCCCTTCGAGCAACACGTGCCCGCCGGCAAAAAAAGCAATCAAAACTTTTCGAATCAGGTCATCGTGGCCGACGATGACCTTCTGCACTTCTACCTCGAGATGTCGAAACGTTTGTTGAAATAGTTCCGGATCCATTAAACTCCTTCACTTGATTAACGAATAATGCTGCGGTATTCGATGGGTACCGGTTGCTTCTCGGTCGGAGCGTTCGGTACATGAGTGGGCAGCGGCACATTACTCACCGGAACCTGCGTGCGAATCCGATTGTTCTTAGATTCTTTTGTGGCGCGACTTTCTCCGCTAGCGTCGGCGACGACTTCCTCCGGCAGTTGGACGGTTACATAACCGGCGCCTTTGAGACCCTCTTTACCCTCGCCCGCCTTGTAGAAACGTTCGGCAGGAGGCCCGACTTGGGGCGGCGGTTCGGCGGATGCTTGTTGTTGCCCAGCGCCCTCTTTCGATCCGCCTTGAGTTTTGCCAGGCTTTTCTTTCTTGGGGTCAGTGCCGGGTTGATTCGGTTCCGGTTGGCCTTGATTGTTTTTAGCGTCACCCGACCGGTTCTGATCTTGACCCGGTTGCTTTGACTTCCCGGCGTCCATTCCTTGACTCAACTGCGCATTTGAATCTCCGTGACCCTCCCCACCACCGGCTTGGGTTTGCTTGTTCTCACCCTGACCTTCCTGCGGCGCATTGGTTTGAATGCTGCCGGCGCCTTTTTGTCGTTCCCCCTGCTGCTGTCCGCTCGACGCTTGTTGCTGTTCCTGTTGGCTGAGCGCGTTCGCC
>JAICHC010000067.1 GCA_025922795.1 Candidatus Binatia bacterium
ACGCGTTTATGCTCGACTACAAGCCGTCCGAGCGCGCCAAGTACATTGATGCTTTTTTCAAAAATATCAATTGGGAAGCAGTGCATCAGCGGCTGATCACACCAGCGGCCGTGCGTGCCGTAGCGTGACGGTTGTTCTAGCCGCCGGCTTAGGGTCGAGACGGGCCGGCGGCTTAGTTTGAGTGCGAGCGCCAAACTAATCGGGGGTAATCTTGCCACTACGCGCATTCAGCGGCGTAGCGCGTGTAAGCCACAAACGCTGAAAGGGCGGCCCTAAGCTTATGGCGTTCATCCACATCGATTTTTCATGGGTCACCGTGACGTCATATTCGCGGATGGAATCACCACGGTGAACGCCCCGATCGTTACCTCGGGTTCGAACCAACCGTCGCCGCGATTCGGCAACGGCGGATCCGGGGTGTAGCGAAAGCCTATCGATTCTCCGGGTCTTAGTTCCTTTGCCATCTTGAGGATTTCCGTCCGGCCAGGAGACTCCCGGCCCGGTTTGAATTCATTCTTCCACAGCCAGTGGAATTGAAATACCAGCTCGATATCACGGGCGAGATGCGGTGTTCGATTGACAATCTCACCGCTGACCAATGACGGTGTTGCCGTTACATTGCGAATCGCCAGAGTCTTTGCTGCTTCTTCCTGGTCCAAGACTACTTGCGCGCGACTGTCGATGCTCCAGGACAGGACGATCCAGCCGCTCAGCAGTGCACTTAAGGGAAGTAACCTTGCTTTCATGAAATGCTCCATTCCCGATCTCGATCAATCCCCGAGTTTATCGACCTGAAGTAGCTTCGAGTTACGTTTATACTGATTAGCCGACCAACCTATGTGCCGCGATGTAATGGGTTCGACGCAGCACAGTTGGGACGTCCCGCGGGTGGCGACAAGATGATGGCGTAAACCAGAAACCTTAAGAGTAATATTGAATCACCGGAATAGCGGAGGACTTCCGTTTACCCAGAGGCGATAGCGTCGAGCTGACGAACAAACGTCTGGGTTAGGAGCAGCTACCCGAGCTCCTTGGCAAAGTAAGCGGCTGCTTTTCGCATGACATCGCGCTCTTCTTTCACGCGTTCAAGTTCGCGTTTGAGTCGTGTCAACTCATCTCCGCCACCATCGGAGCGCAATTGCCTGTCAGCAGTCGGTCTTGATCCCCCGTTGCCAAATTGCTCCTTCCACTTATAAAGCTGGTTACGGTGTATTCCTAAATCCCGTGCTATATCGGCCGGCGCCTTATCCGAGCTTTGCAGCATCCGAACTGCTTCACGCTTGAATTCCGGAGTGAATCTTTTACGTCTTGCCATGTAAGAACCTCCTCTTTGAAGGGACGGCAACGCTGCTCGTTATTTCAACGATCATGCGAAAACCGTCATTGTGCGTCATCCTGGAAGGGACATTTGGTCGGGACGAACTTCGCAGCCGCAAATCATATGCCAGAGCTTGATGGCTGCGGGCGAAAATCGAGGTCCGGCCTTCAAGCAAGTAGTTTTCAACATACAGCTGTGAAATCAAATCCCCTTCGTGACTAGGCATGTACAAGCGGAGGTGAGATTATTGATTTTGTCCGAACTTTGTCGCAATTTTAGCACGATTTCTGTCCCGGTTGTCGCAAGACTGTTACAGATACCGGTGCTCATGGGACAGTAGGCTACGGTGCTCATGGCAAAGTTGACGCTAATCGTGCGCAGCTCATCAATCCTGGTATGACGCTTGCTCCTCTTTCTAACTAATGGCTCTGAGGCAGCGCGCCATTTCACTTGTTGTTACCGGTCAAGAACCCACGGATTTGTAGGTGGGCGCCAATTGGCGCCAATTAAGGATATGTGGCAGTTTCTGAATGCGGCCTCAGAATGAAGAAACTGCGACATCTTCTTAGGCGATGGTTTGGCGACTATAGACGGCTACGCAAATTGGTTGTCGGTGCGCTTGGCGTGAGCATCGTTATCATCGGCGCCGCAATGCTGCTGTTGCCAGGACCGGCAATTATCGTCATCCCTGCTGGGTTAGCGCTCTTGGCAACGGAGTTTGCGTGGGCCAGAAGACTGCTCCGGCGAGTCAAAAAGAAAATTAACGCTGTTTATCCGGGTAATTCGCGAGATCAAAGCGTGTCTGGCGAGCATCGTTCCAACGAAACACAAGAAAGGAAGAGTCATGTTTGAAGACAAGATCGAGCGTGAAGATCTGGAAAAAATGCCCTCCGAGTACAAGGATCTTCTCGGCCGAGTGCTGACGATACAAGCCGACTGCGAAATCGGCGGCCCGCATCTGTACGTCAAAGACATGCTGCCCGGCGCGCCGAGCAAAGTAAACCAATTGATCGTGGCGCGGACGGCGGCCGAAGAGATGGACCATTACAGAAAAATTGCCCGGCTCGCCGGCGATATTGGCGTCGATACATCGTTCCTCTTGAGCATCCCCAACCAAAAGCGTTATCTCGAAGCCTTTCGCGGACTGATAAACACATGGGAAGATTTTTCGGTCTTCGGTTTTCTGATAGATCGCGTTGGCCGCTTCCAACTGGAGGAATTCCTTGACTGCAGCTATCTGCCGCTGCAAAGGGTTCTGCCGGAAATCCTGAAGGAGGAGATGGGGCACGTCGGGTTTGGCACCAACCAGACGGCCGAGATGGCGGGCCACAGCGAAAAATCGAGGGAACTCGTTCAGAGGAGTGTTGACTTTTGGTATATCAAGGCGCTCGATATGTTCGGCCGCTCAGACTCTGAGCGCTCCAATCGCTACTGTCACTGGGGCTTAAAGAGACGGAGCAACACTCAAGCACGTTGGGAATTCAAAAAAGAAGTGGATCCGCTCATTCAAGACATGGGGCTTACCGTGCCGGACCCGGTGGCAGGCCGACAGTATTTGTGAACTGAATCATCGGGCGGCGTCTCCGGCTTCCATTAATCGCTTGCTCTCGGTCAACATACTCTGTGGGTGACTTCAACTATTCGTCGCGCTGATCGCAGAATAATTTTGTGCAGAGCAGCTCTCGGCGAGTTTCACGTTGCCCTAGCTAGTGTATGACTTCGCCCGCCCGCCGTGCTACGGCGTCATACGATCAGTTGTGACGCCGAGATGCCTCGCCTGACTGTTCAGCTTACTAGTCCAATTCATGATGTTGCGGCCCGCGTGGCGAGCGGTGACGTCAATGCCACTCCTCTCCTACCGCACGGGGTGAGATTGTGAGTTGATGCCGTTAAGCTCACCACGGTATCAATCAGGGTTAAGCCGGAATTCCGTGCTTGGTGATTCGCAGCTGTATGGCAGCAGTTTCGATCCTCGGACTACATGGCGATGCTGAAACAACATCGTGGACGGATACAGTGAAGCAACCGGTTGACCGGCCTGGCCAAGCGTGATCTGTTCAACCAAACTTTTATGCCGATCCTGAAAATCCTTATTCCACTGGCTGCGGCAAATTGCCAACGACCGTCCTAAGTGGCCGAGCGCGAGAGATACGATGCCGTTGTTGTCGGGGCCGGTCCGAATGGTCTGGCGGCAGCGATCACGCTGGCTCAAGCCGGGAAATCCGTCGCGCTCTTCGAAGCAAACGGTTGCGCCGGCGGAGGCGTTTGCTCAGCGGAGGTCACGTTACCGGGCTTCGTTCACGATCTGTGTTCTTCGGTATATCCGCTCGCGATCGCGTCGCCGTTTCTTCGCTCGCTCCCGCTCGCCGACTATGGACTCGAATGGATTTACTCTCCGGCCGCTCTTGCACATCCGTTCGAGGATGGCACGGCGCTGCTCGTTGAGCGCTCGGTTGAGGAAACGGCTTCGAGACTTGCAGACGATGAGGGCGCATACCGAAAACTGATGGCGCCGCTTGCTGCCGAGTGGGAAAGTCTGACGGTCGATATTTTGGCGCCACCGCGCTGGCCGCGCCGTCCCCTTGAAGTAGCGCGTTTTGGATGGTCGGCAATCCAGCCGGCGCGGCGTTTTGCCGAAAAAACTTTTAGTAGCCGGCGCACTCAAACGCTTTTCGCTGGATTGGCGGCGCATTCGATGCTTCCGCTTGAATATTGGGGTTCGGCTGCCTTCGGCCTGGTTCTCGGGATTGCGGCGCACGCGGTCGGGTGGCCGATTGTGCGCGGCGGCGCGCAAAAACTTGCCGATGCATTAACCGCGCATCTTCGCTCGCTCGGGGGCGAACTATTCTTGCATCACCCTGTTGAGAGTCTCGCCGAATTGCCGTCGTCCCGTGTTGTTCTATGCGATTTGACGCCGCGCCAGCTCATACACATCGCTCGCCACCATCTCTCGCTGAATTACCGCGAAAAATTGCAAAAGTTTCGCTATGGTATGGGCGCGTTCAAAATTGACTGGGCGCTTTCGGCTGCTGTACCCTGGCGCGCGACCGAGTGCCGCCAGGCTGCGACTGTGCACCTGAGCGCCAGTTTGGCGGAGATCTCCTTATCGGAGCGCATGGCGTGGGCCGGCTTTCAAACCAACAGCCCGTTTGTTCTACTAGTACAGCCGTCACTCTTCGATGAATCACGAGCGCCTGCTGGAAAGCATACACTTTGGGCTTACTGCCACGTTCCGAACGGTTCCGTCTTTGATATGACCGATAAGATCGAGACGCAGATCGAGCGCTTTGCTCCCGGTTTCCGCGACACGATCCTTGCACGCTGCATTGCCCCGCCGGTTGAACTCGAGCGACGTAACGCCAATCTCGTCGGTGGTGATATCAATGGCGGTGCGCCGATTCTAAACCAGCTATTTTTGCGACCGACGCGCCGTATGTACGCCACTTCGAGCCCTGGCCTCTATCTGTGTTCATCCTCAACGCCGCCCGGCGGCGGAGTGCACGGCATGTGCGGCTACTTCGCCGCACGCAAGGCACTGCGGGATCGATTTTAACCGGCGCTTCGCCGCCCGTTTCTCGTGTTCGACGACTGCTAGCTAGCTGGCCCCAAATTTTCGTGATGAAGCTATACGACCGATGCAACTGATCTTTGGACTCCAAGCAGAGCTAGTGACGCTCGCGCCCGGTAGTCCAAGACGGCGGGTCGCTGGCGGGAAAGGAATCCGCCAAGGTTGTGTCGATCATCTCCTCAGTCAATTCCGTACCATGAGGCGAGCACAAGGCGCCAAGTAATCGGTTCCAATAATTGTAAGGTGTTTCCGCTTTGGCGACGTAAAGATTATGCTCGTCGGCCGTCATGTCGGCGGTTGCGACGACCGGTTCCGGGGCCGGATTCCGTAGGTCTAAATAGACGGCGCCTCGTTGTAATCGGCTTCCGGTTGAGACGACGGCTATTTGCGCCAATTCATCGTCACGAAAGTGGCCAAGGCATTCCGTCAATTCCTTAATGCCCGCGGCTGAGCGCAGGTCTAAGTTCTGACTGTTTTGCCGGCCTGTGTTCTGACCGCCCATTCGGTGCGGGTTTAGATCCTGCTCCCAATTGCCGGGATGTTTCTTCTGCTCCTGGGGTTTGGTTTTCTTAGATCGTTTGGACTTGGCCATGGGACACCTTTCGAGGTGGGCTCAGGTCCCGTGAACCAGCTGATACTCCATCTTGTCGCTTTGGAGTTCTTCGCCGAGCTCGGTCAAATCAGGACCATCGACCAGGCTACGTACCTGCGGGAATATTTCATTTTCCTCCGCGTTAAAATGCAATTGGACTTCGGCCATCAATGTCTGAAAGTTATTTTCGAACTCAGGACCATCCGAATGCTCTAGGTCGTGCAGCAGCTCTTTGATCAATCCATGCTGGGTCCTGGCGTCTTGCACGAGATCTTTGAGACGTTCGTGTTTTTCGTATTCCGGATAAAAGGCGGTTTCCTCCACATGGGTGTGCGCTTCAAGTGCGTTTTTAAGAGTTTCGAACAGCCGCTTCATCTCGGTATAATTTTTTGCGTCGTCGAATAAATCCCTGATGTTATCGTGGTCGTGCTTCAAAAACTCCAGCGCGTTCATACGCTTCTCCTCCGCTTCATTAATCTAGGTCGCTATAACCGGCGGTTCCGCTAGCCGTGCGAAATTGAAGTGGCTCCGCGATTTCTTTTCCTTGTGCTGCGTTAACATGGGTTCCATTCAGATCTCGTTATTGCGGCTTGCGGCGCGATCGGCCGGGCGTGTCAACCACGACGGCGCTATGGCAGATCTGCTTTCGGATCCGCGCTGGAGCCTGTCGCCGTCGCCGCCGCGGGTCTCCTGCAAAAGCCGGCTGATCAACGCAAAACTCTCGGCCATCAATCCAGGAAAAAGACTATTCGCGACCCGAAGCAAAGCGGCTTGCGGAGTAATTACAATCTCAGCCTTGCCATATCGGCACGCATCGATGATTTTCTCGGCTGCGGATGCCGACGAGGTGGAGAGCAGAGGCGAAGCATTGGCGATCGAGAATAGCGCATATTCCTTCCGATGTTGTCCCTTGAAATAAGCATTGAAATGCGAACCCGTGCGCATAAGCCCTGGACAGACCGTCGTCACGTAGATGCCATCCTTAACCAACTCCGCGCGCAACCCTTCGGAAAGGCCGACCAATGCGAACTTGCTCGCCGCGTAAGGCAGCAAATGCGGCACGGCTACTTTGCCGCCAATAGAAGCGATATTAACGATCCGGCCTTGGCCTCGAGTTTTCATATGGGGAATGACTTCCTGCATGAGATAAAGCGGGCCCCAAAAATGCACCCCCATAGCGCTGTGATAATCTTCCAAGTCCATGTTCTCGACCGGCCCTACTTGGATCGTGCCGGCATTGTTGACCAGGACGTCGATCTTGCCCGCGCCAGCAAAGACGTTGGAAATGACCTGGCGAACGTCTTGTTGCCGGGTTACGTCGCAGGCCAGCGGAGTCACATTGGTTCCATACCGCCGTAGCTCGGCTGACGCGTATGCCAAATCAACCTCGTCGCGCGCAAGCAGCACAAGATCGGCCCCTTCATCGGCGAAGCCTCGAGCCAATTCCAGTCCCAGCCCGCGCGATGCGCCGGAGATCACTACCGTCTTGCCAGCAAAATCCATGCGGCGCCTTTCACGCGCGATGTAGAGCGCTCCGGCCGCAACTGCCGAGCCGATTACCGCCAGTTTCACCAAGAAAGGAGTCTGCGAGTTAGATCCGTAGGTCTCAGAATTTTTCATTGTCGTGCGCCTTGCGTGCAAAATGGTAGCTAATCTTTGCGATGCGGTGGAGGTGGTGGATTTTCCGGCGGTTCATAACTGACGCCTTCTTCTTGGGTGAAGTTAATTTCGTCCGTGCCGCCGTAGGGCTCCTGCTGGTGCCAATTGGCCGCGGGAATATCCTGCGCGTCCGCGGGCTTGGAGCGGTCCGAACGCTCCCAGGCGAGCCTTTGAATTTGGAGATGATCGATGATTTCCTGGATGCCGGCGACGTCGGTCAGAAAGTTGAGCAACATTTGATGTTCCGGCTCGCTCGGTAGGGCGCCCTCAAGATATATGACCCCTTTTTGCGCCGATATGCGCAACTCGTGCATATCGATACGGCCATCGTCACGAATCAACTCTTCGAGATGTGCGGCCAACTCTTGATCGTCGAGTGTGTCCAGATCCGGCGGTAATTCTCCGGTGCCCGGAATGATCGCGCTTTCCTCATCAGACAAAGGGGCGGTCGCCTGCGCTTCCGCTCTTTCCTCAGAGCATTTGCCGCAGAGCACGGCGGTTGGCTCGGCTCGCAACCGCGCTTCGGAAATTTCCTGTCCGCAGTTTTCGCACTTGGCATATTGACCGCCGTCGATGCGCGCGAGGGCCGCATCGATGTCGCTCAAACGCTTCTGTGTGAGTTGTTCGACACCTTCGAGAGCGTCGGCGTCGCGCTCGCGCTGCGCATGTTCCTCGAACTCGCGCCGAGATGTCTCGGTGATCGACCGCAGCGCCTCCTGATTGCCCTCGATCACTTCGACCAAGTTTCGCCGTTCACGCTGTAATCGATCACGTATTTCGCTAAAGGTATTTGCTTCCATTGAACACCGTTTGCCTCTTTCATGCGCCAGCATTGCTGCACCGTGGCCGTGGCACGCTAGAGACAAACGCAATCCCTGTGCCACGTTCTGGGGTTGAGCGTCGACGACTCCCAATTCTCCGCGATATTGCGCTCTTAAGAATGTTGCCGACGTTAGTCAGGAGGGGGTGGCATGTCGGGCGGTATGGGTTGGAAGCGTGGCGCGTCTTGCCGAGAATTCAAGCGCGCACCGCGTCAAACGTTTTGGTGATGATCCTGCCATTAATGCCGTGCGGCATTGCCGAATCTTGAAAGTCTCCCCTAAGAGCTTTTAGTGCATAACGCTCATGATCGATCTCGGTACTCGTGCGCACCCCTAGTCGGCGAAAGACCGACACCGGAGGACACCAGCCTTGCAGAGCATGCTGGAGTAGAAAGCCGGCTACGATGGCAGGGAGCAGGAACCAGCGTCGATCGACGAATGCACCCAAGCCGAGACCGAGAAGCGTAACGGCCGAGGCATTTGCCTCCAAGGCACGTTCCATGTCCCACTCGTGATCGAGCTCGACCAGCCTCTGCCGAATAGCGGCAGGCCCCCGAGATGCGCAACGAGCAACTCTCGCTTCGGTTGCCTTGCGGATTCGCTCGTTCACGTGATCAGGCGTTTGGTCCGTAACGCGTGTAGTTGTTGCCGGTAACATGTTTATTCTCCTTTCGGTTTCTGAATATACGGTGAAGCTCCTTCTTACAGCGGAGTATAGAAGCGCAATGGCTATGCCATACGAAATGAGCTAGAGCTTCCTGCAACTTGGTGTTAGCTGTGTCGGAATTCGGACAGTGTTTAGGACTCATCACCTATTTTAAACATCGCGATCGCCCCGAGTTTTGCGCGGCCTGCCCTTCAATCTCGTCTAATAGCACGATAGATAGCACAAAGCGTGTCGGCGCTATTAGACAATGATCTTCATATTCAGTGCAGGTTCTTGCAGGGAGAGCGGCGAGCGCGCTGTTCTCTCGAAATTCCGGACGCGGGCGCGAAGACTCACTTGGCAAGCTTCGGTAGTATTTCGCGCTCGCAAAATTTGAAAAACCCCTCCTGATTCGGACCTATTTGATGGATATAACGTGATCGAAGCCGGCCGCTGATACGACTCAATTCCGGCGAGGTAGGCTTCCGGGTCCGGACCGAGGACGAGCTTCTCTGCTAACTCATCCGAACTCACAAGAGCCGCCGCCTCTTCAAACTCTGCGGGGGTCGCTAAGCGGCTCATGAGCTTGCCGGGAAGGGCCGCCACCGGCCACCATTCGTGTGCGATTTGCTTCGCTTCGTCAAGCCGGTTTGCCCAGCAGACGGTGATCTGGCCAAAACATGGGTTTTCCTTGCCGCCGTCGGATGCGCGGAATTTTTGACGAGATTTTCTTTGGGACGGTGCTGATCAAACCGTCCCCGATCGATCCGGCGAATCTTGCCGAGCGCGCCGCCGCAGCGGGGACATGATCGGCGGAGGCTGCTTGGGCAAAGTGAAGACTTGCGCCTGCTCG
>JAICHC010000068.1 GCA_025922795.1 Candidatus Binatia bacterium
GCTCCGCCAAAAGTTCGCCGAACGCGACGAAGGCGCCGACCGAAACACCTGGCTCTATTCGTACAATCCGTTGACCGTGAAGCTCGTGTAAACGGTCTGTCTCTATGTCGGCGAAATTTTTGTCCTCACTTGAAACCGAAACTAAAGTAGCTACAATAGCTACTTGAAGCGGTGCTTTATGAGTACGGTAGGCGTCAAAGAACTCAAGAATCGGCTGACTCAGTATCTGCGCCGGACCAAACAAGGCGAAGAAGTCATTGTTACCGAACGGGGCACGCCAATTGCCTTGATCCAACCAATCAGAGGGGCTAGCAAAGCTGTAAGCCGAGAAGCGAGGCTTGCTGCGCTTGCCGCTCAGGGCGCTGTCGTGCTTCCTATCCGGAAACTACTGAAGCGAGTTCGTATGGTGAAGGTCGCCGGAAAACCGATCTCAAAGACGATAGCGGAAGATCGTCGGTGATCTATTTCGATACTAGCGCGCTGATCAAGCGGTTCGTCAATGAAAAAGGATCGTCTCTCGTTCAGTCCCTGGTGAACAGAGACAGAACTTTCGCAACGGCGACGGTTGCCTACGCCGAAATCTTCGCCGGTTTGACACGAAAACTCCGAGAGGGAAACATATCCAGGCCCCAGTACAACCTCACCTGCCGACAATTCGAAAGCGACTGGCGGGCCTATCTTAGAGTGGAGCTGCAGGAACATATCCTGTTGCTAGCCCGCGATTTGATTCAACGCCATCCGCTACGGGGATTCGACGCGGTTCACTTGGCTTCCGCCGTGAGTCTACGGTCTGCACTGGGTGAAGAGATCACATTCGCAGCGGCAGATGAGCGCTTGCTGCGAGCCGCGGAAGAGGAAAACCTTAGCGCCATCAATGTTGAGACGGCGCCTGCGCGATAACTCGGCTCGTCTTATCGCTCGAACATGTTCGGGCCCACAACCGCTTTCTTTCGCCGAAGATGCACACGCTTAGAATCACTCTGATCGGCCTTATCCTGCTGTCTCTGTTTGTTTTCGTCGCCGCGCAAATCAATCAGCGCAAGACGCGGCCGGCCGTGGACGGCGCCCGTTTGTTCATTTGGGTCTGGCTCGCCGCATCCGTCGTCAATTTCTGCGTCGGCGTCTTCGTCGCCGGTTACTCCGTGCTGACCGAGCTCGCTGTCCACGTCGTCGTCTTCGGAGTGCCGGCCGTAGTCGCCTGGTTCCTGTCCCGCCGATTTCGCAAGCACCCCAAATAGCCCGACGGGCTGTTTCTGGAAAGGCCGCAATAGCGGTATTCTCGCTGGCGGATGAGCGCCGAAGAACGTCAAAGAGCGATCCTGGAAATATCGCGGCTGGTGTCGACTCTCACACCGGCGGGAGGCATACCGCTTTAAGCAATGTCTCCATGCCACGACCCCGGTGATCCTCCCCATAGAGGTCAGAGAGCCCGTTTACCCAGACAACCGAGCCCTTCTTGGCGAGTCCTGGTCTGATTATCAAAGAGATGTTGTCGCGTTTAAAGACGGCCGACTCGATTTTGCGTCTAAGGCCGGAGTCTGTATTTTCGCTCGATCTCCTCGACGTAGCCGCTCTTGACCACCTTGGTCAGGATACGCTGATCCAGAAGTTCCTCGACATTGAACTTGGTGATCTTGGGATCGCGTAGCGCGATCACGTCCTGCGCGGTTTTCAGACCGTTAACGGTGACAAAGGTATAGGGCGTCAGATCCTGGAGCAAAAATTTATAGCCGAGCTCGGCGAGCTTCCGGTCCGTCTTGAGATGTTTTTGCAGGACGGCTACGCCGCGCTCTTTCTGCGCGCGCATGATCGCGCTGGCCTCGATGAGCGCTTTGATGAAGTTCTCCACGGTCTGCGGATTCTTCTGAATAAACACCTCCGAGGACATCAACGGGCTCGAAGGTAGAGCGATCTTGCCCAAGTCGAACAGAACTTTGACCCCCAGCCCCTGCAGCCGCGCTGACTGCAAGCGATCCAACGCCGCGCCGTCGATGATGCCGCTCGCCAAAGATTGGGCGATCACCGTGCTGTCGCCGATCGCCTGAATATTGATATTGTCCTTTTGCGGGTCGAGACCCATCTCGCGCAGCGATAGCATGGTGAGGCTCCAGAGCAGACCGCTGAAGTCCTGCACGCCGATTTTTTTGCCGCGCAGATCGCTCGGCTTGGTGATCGACGGCGCCACGAGAAAATCATAGGACGCCCGCTCGGCGAACAGCGAGAGGATGATCTTGAGCTTGGCCCCCTGCGCGGCCGCCGTGAGCATACTCGACGCGCTGCCCCGGACGAACTGCACCTCGTTGGAGACCAGAGCCGTGACCTGGAGAGGAGCGCTGCGCACGGCGACGAGGTCCGCTTCCAGTCCATGCCTGGCAAAAACCCCTTCATCCTTGGCGAGCCAAACCGGCGTGCCCGTCGCCGCCACCCCGGAGTAAGCGATTCTAATCGTTTCCGCGCCGGCCGGCGCGACCAACAAAACCAGAGCTAAAACGATCCACAATTTTGCAGCGACCATCGGATTGCCCTCCCTGCCGACGACAAAAAGAATGCACGCACCCGCATCTGCGCAATTCGACTCACCAAGACAACGTAGCTCCTTCTAACACAGCGATCGTTTTCCCATCAATCAATAAAATTGTATGGCTGTGTCGGCCGCGCAGGATAGAAAGGCTATGATTGCTCGGCGCAATCGGCCCGCAAACAAAAAGGAAGAAGCACAAAAGCGGCGCTACCGGAGGTATCGGAAATGAAGAACCCGAAAGGAAAAATTCTGGCTGAGAACAAGTCAAGCCGTTAAGAGATTATCCGCTGGACAAAATCCCGCGACGTATTGGCTCGGCTGGAACAAGGCGTGTCGGACGTGTGGAGGATCACGGCGATTTAGACAAGGTTTTTCGCGAAGCGATTTTCCAGGACAATACCGCTTGTGCATTATTGCAAGGCCTGGAACTGTGTCTCCGTTGCGACCACAGTCGAGCAAAACCAAATTGACAACTCTGCCGGTCCTGCGATATGGCTCCGGCCATTAAAGGCGGTAAAAATCCTGATCCAAAGTGTGTCATCCCAACCACTACTATGGGTACGAACAACTGCCCCGGGGTGGCCACACCTCTGCCCAACGGTCGCGCTACTACGTTACGGCCCCTATCCAATCTCCCGCATTCCTGGAGGAACCATATGAAGATCGCTTGTGCAGCAGTCGCCCTTTCACTCGTCGCACTCCCGGCTCTCGCTCAGAACGTGAAGATCACGCCGGTAGGCTCCCATCCCGGCGAGCTGTGCGCGAACGACCGCGCGATGGTTTTCGAGGACCCGACCGGTGTGCGCATCCTGTACGACCCCGCGCACAATCTGACCGGCGGTGACGACCCGCGGCTCGGCAATATCCACCTGGTTCTGCTTTCGCACATGCATAGTGACCATGTCGGCGACCTCAAGCTGAAGGCGCCGGGTGAAGGGACTTGCGCGAACTCAGCCCGGGTACCCGCGCCGAATTCCACGACTGCCGAGGTTGTTGCGGCGAAGAATGCCGCGCTCGTGACCACCCGCGCCATGGCAGGCTTCGTTCACAACAAGGTGCAGGCGATACGCGGCGGCGGCAAACCGATGGACTTCTGCGCCAATCTGTCCGTCACCGTTCCGGTCGCGGCGGCGTGCAGCTCACGCATCGACCTCGGCGGTGTTTTCTCCGCGAAATCCGAGAGCGCTTCCCAGCCCGTGGAGATTACGATCGTCTACGCCGCGCACGTGAACAACGCGCCGCCCGCCCTGCTGTCGAAGGCGCAGCGGGATGCTCTCAGCGCGGACGGCGCCCAACTTGAGTACGGCCCCGCCACCGGCTTCGTGGTGAAGTTTACCAACGGCCTCACCGCCTATCTGTCCGGCGATACGGCCATCCATGCCGAGATGAAGACCGTGATCAACGAATTCCACAAGGCCAACCTCGCCGTGCTCAACCTCGGACCCAACCCCGGCATCTTCGTTTCCGGCGCGCATGCGATGAACGAGCTGGTCCGGCCCGCGGCGGTGATCCTCACGCACGTGAACGAGCCCGCGACGGAGGGCGGAAAGCTGCGGCCGGCCTCGCAGACGGCGAGACTGATCAAGCAGCTCAAGCCTCCCACCTATCTCGCCATCAGCGGGCGCGTGATGGAATTCGACGGCCAGGGCAAGTGCGTCGCCGGTTGCTGAGCGCCGGCGAACACGCAAACAAAAAAATAGATTGTCGAGCCGTTATTCTCTATGCGCCCATTTTCGGACTGGGAACAATCAAGGCATGGTCAGGTCTAGGCATGGGGTCTTGCACTGCTACAAAAGGATTTTATTTGATCGTCTGACAACGCTTTCGCATCTCCAGCAGCGTCGGAATATCCATTTCTTCCCAGACGCAGTTTTTTTTCTTTGCTCTGCACGCAAAGCAAGGCCGATGCGGTCGGCGAGTTCGATGCCGGTGGCGACGTACCGAGCCCGCAACGTATATGCGACGTTCGTGCTATCGCCGACTACTGATTCGGACTGGGAACAGGAATGTTGTAAAGCTGAGCGAAGTTTTCACGCACCAGTTTCGCGCGCAACCCTGTCGGGAGATCGCCTAGGTCTCGGGCGACCTCCCGGATGGGCGGGATAAACGGGACGAGCTACTTTTCTGACCGATTCATCGCATTACGTTCTGATCTTCTTTTGTCGCCGCCTTTGCCCAGACATATTTGGCTGAATGATTTTACTCGAGTTTGAATTCTTTCGCCGTGTACTTAACGGTCGCGGCTCTGCGCCCTTCACTTAACGTTTTTACCATAGCCCCGGCTTCTTCCGGCGTAGAGAATTCGACGATCTTGCCGTCTTCCATAAACCAGGTCAGGCCTGAACCGAGTTCGCGAGCCGGCGTCCGGTCGCACAAAATCCTGTACATAAAAACCTCCTTATCGAACCTTACTAATCGTTTTGCGGAATTGGTTGGGTTTGAGAGAGTTGCGTAACAAGAACAATAGGGCTCTTCAGCTGCGTAAGCAAGGGCAACTTAGAGCGGACAACTCACTGCACTGTATAGCGTCAGGTCTTGCATTGATGCATTGACGACGGTGCAAAAGTGCAGAGCCACAGGGTAGGTCTTGCGTTGCAACAATAGAATTATTTGACTGCCTGACAACGCTTTCTTAATCACTCCCCTCGCATCTCCACCAGCAACAAGGAGAATCTCACACTAGAGGTTCTAGAATCGCTTGGCGTTTTCCCGGAGGATCATGGCTTTGTGCTTATCGTTGATATCTTTCCCTTCGAGGTTTTCGTTGATCTCATACAATGCGGCTTCCGTCGAGAACCCCAGGATCAGGGTCGGGCCGAGGCGACTTCTTGATTTAGCAATCTAAGCTAAAGGGCGTCGTTTAAGCGCTTAGAAGGCGAATTTTCGGCCCGAAAACCACCTCTAAGGATTGCCGTCCGCCCAATCGTCGGAGGGAGAGCACGGAGACAAGGTCCTCGGGATCTCATTACCGCCAAGCAGTTTTGGGGTGACATTTTCGCTAAGCTACCACAGACCCGCGCGCTGCGGTTGACAGAATCCTGCGCCTGGTGCTATGCGGCGAAAAGCGGCATAGAACGAACCGGGACATGCCGCGCAGTTCCGCCTGCCGTAAAGCGGCTTCGATAGCGGTTCCCGAATCGATAAGGAGACGCGCGATGAAAACAAGTCTAACGTTAAAATGCTGCTGATCACCGGCTTCGTCGTGCTCGGCGCCGTATCCAAGGCCGCCGCGGCGGACAAGACATTTTACGAGGGCAAGACCGTAACCGTGCTCGTTAACTATGCCGCCGGAGGTCCGACCGACGTCGAAGGACGGATTATCGCCAAACATCTGGGCAAGCATATACCGGGAAAACCCTCCGTCGTGGTGCAGAACATGGGCGGCGGCGGTGGCGTCACCGCGACGAATTATCTCGGCGAGGTGGCCAAACCCGACGGCCTCACCGTCGGCTATTTCACCGGCGCGCTGTTCCGATTCCAGTTGAAAGAAGGGACGCGCGTGGACGCATCGAAGTATCCGTTCATCGGCGCCGTCGAGAGTGTTTCGGTCTCATACATCAGATCCGACTTGCCACCCGGCATCAAGCGGCCGGAGGACGTCGTCAAAGCGCAGCGTTTCAAGGCAGGAGGTTTGAGCAACGGCAGCTCCAAGGACGTGCGTTTCCGCCTTTCGTTCGATCTCCTCGGCCTGCCGTACGACTACGTGACCGGCTACAGCAGCAGCTCGACGGCGCGGCTGGCGGTACAGCGGAACGAAGTTCAGTACCACGACGAGACGCTGCCGGGCTATCGCACTCAGGTGGAGCCGCAGATGGTCAAGACGGGCATGGTTACGCCGTTGTGGTATACGGATCTCGTCACTCCCGACGGCGACGTGAAGACCAGCGCGGACGTTCCGGAACTTCTGCCGTTCACGCAGTTTTACCGGAAAGTGATGGGCAAGTCGCCGTCGGGCGTCAAGTACGAGGCGCTGAAGGCGGCCAATATGTCGAGCACCAACATGCAGCGGACGATTCTGCTCTCGCCCGGTTCTCCGGAAGCGGCCGCTGCCGCGATGCGGCAAGCCGTCGAGGCGCTATCGAAGGACGAAGAGTTTCTCGCCGAAGCCAAAAAGGTGATGCGCTTCCAGCCGAGATTCCAACTCGGCGAGGAAGGCGTCAAACTCTACAAGCAGGTGAGCGACATCTCGCCGGAGATCGTCAAGTTCCTGAAAGATTACATCGCGGAGCAAAGGAAATAATCCGCTACTTCAGCGGCCTGAATTTCGGCAGCGTGTATTCCGGAAAGTCCTCGAAGACCACTTCCACCGGCATGCCGATCTTGACCTCTTCCGGGGCGCAGCCGATGACGTTGGTCACGAGGCGACCGCCTTCCTGCAAGTCGACCAACGACACGTTGTAGGGAGTCTTGTCCTGATAGGCCGGATGCCACGCGCGATGGTAGGCGATCTGAGAGTAGACCGTGCCTTTGCCGCTCAGCGTGACCCACTCGTGCTCCGTTGCCAGGCAGTGCGGGCAGCGCGCCTGCGGCGGAAATCCGAAGATTTTTTGGCATGACGAGCAGCGCTGCGCGGTCAATTTATGCTCGCGACAGGCGGCCCAAAAAGGTTTGGCTTCGGCTTCATCTAGATAAGGTTGGCCTCGGCGCGCGGCGCGCCCCCGTTCGTCCTTGCTCATACCGCCCCCAGTATCAACGTTGCATGCATCGCTAAACTGCCGCCATGGCCGCTGACGATACCCACCCGGGCATTGGCCACCTGGCGCTCCGCTTCCACTTCGTTGCCGCGCAATTGTTTAACCGCTTCGGTGATATGGAGCTGACCTTCGAGATGGGCCTGCGACAGCAAGCCACCGTGAGTGTTGAGCGGCAACTGGCCGCCGATCGTGATGCGGCCGTTCTTGACGAAGTCCTTGCCCTCACCCTTCTTGCAAAAGCCGTAGTCTTCGAGAGTGATCAGCGCGGTGATCGTGAAACAGTCGTAGATCTGCGCGAAGTTCATGTCGTTGGGGGTTAGACCGCTCATCTTGTACGCAACTTCAGACGACTTTTTTCCTCCCAGCGTGGTCAGCGTGGGCGCGTCCAAAAGACTGAAATGCGGATGATGCTGCCCCATGCCCAAGATCGCTATCGGCTTTTTGGGGAAATCGCGCGCGCGTTCGGCGCTCGTCACCAACACCGCGCCACCACCGTCGGATTCGAGGGAACAATCGAGCAGCCGCAGTGGCGCTACGATCATGCGCGAGTTCTGATGATCTTCCAGAGTTATCGGTTTGCGCATGGTCGCGTTCCGGTTCAAGCTCGCGTGTTTGCGCGTGGAGATCGCGATCTCGGCCAGGTCCTCGCTCTTGGTGCCGAACTCGTGCATGTGGCGCGACGCGGCAAAGGCATGGCCGCCGGCGGCCGCGAAGTGGCCCCAAGGTTCCTCCCAATGCTCGTCGCCGCGACGAATCGGATGGCCGGGCGTCGGGTCGGCAGTCGAGCGCTTGCGGGCGTGGACACAAACGACGGTGCGCGCAAGCCCGGCATCAATCGCCATCGCCGCGTGTTGCACCATCGCGATCGGCGTCGCGCCGCCGAGCGCGAGGTCGGTGGCATACAGCGGATCGATGCCCGCCATGTGGGCGAGCTTTACGGCGTAGCTCCGGTGCGAATCGTTCAAGGGCTGGTTCGTCAGTACGCCGTCAACTTGCGAGTTTTTGACTGACGCGTCGTCGAAGCATGCCTTGATCGCTTCCAAGTGGAGCGAGTTGGTCGTCGCGTCCGGCCGCTTTCCGACCGCCGTCTCGCCGATGCCGACGATGCAATATTTTCCGCTGATAGATCCCACGAACAACTCCTTCGCGCGCAGAGGGCGCTCGCTTCGATCGGGCTGGATGCGGCCCCATCGGGTGATTTTTAGCGATCCTAATCGTCAGCTCAATACGCTGTCAAGGGACGCAGTTGGCGCGGCTTGGGGTCTTTGTATTTTGACATTCTAGGTGCCTGAAAAGTCGCTGAGGCGGGGATTGCTTACTACTTCATCAGTTCCGCGGTGCGTGAATACTCGAGATCGAAAGATAGAGGATGCGTTTCAATCGAGCCCTCTTCTTCGGTTTGGCGGATGCAGGATCAGGCTCTTGCCCGTGAGCGGCGGAGCCATTCGTCCAAATTGATGCGGCCGAGGCTCGCTTCTCCCAACGGCACGAGCGAGCGCTCCTCAACGCGGCCGCCGAAGTAACGGGCCTCGGGGTCACTCGTGAATCACCGGTGTCTTGACTTGCCTAAGCGGCCGATTTGCGACACCAACCGGAAATTTCTCGACGGTTTCATCGTTGTGCTCTTTACATGGAACAGGACGTACAGTAGCGATGAGCAGTGATGCAATTTCTAGCTTCACGCTAATATAAAATTGACATGGGTCAAGTTAATTTTCGGTTGGGCGCATCGGGAAATACCGGATTTCTACTTCCGATCCCCTGAGGACCGTCAATTTCCTTAGGAGTGATCAGAGACCGAAATTGGAACAACGGATCAAAACTTTTGTTGTTGGTTATCGCTGCAAAACTCTCACGCTCGCCGTTTGTCCGTGCCGATATTCTGTTGCGCCCGGTGACGTCTTCGACGCCGGTGTGCGAGTCGACTCCGGCCGGGCGTACGTCCAGGATCGTTCTCCGCAGTGTGAGGCCGCCGGCGGGAATGACCGGTCGATCGGCCAGTTCCACCAGGCGTCTACTCACAAAGAAGACGGCGAAGAGTTGATTATTCTGCTCGCGGGCGGGACAAAGAAAAAACAGTCAGAAGATATTGCGGAGGCCCAAGCACTTTGGGCAGACTATAA
>JAICHC010000069.1 GCA_025922795.1 Candidatus Binatia bacterium
GGCGATGATTTCAGCAAGTCGATGAGTCAAGTTGCGTCTCGATCCATTGGCCAGTTCAGATAAGCCGAGCTCGGCGGGATTTGCAACGGAGAGGAAGCGAGGGTCTAGCAATCGTTACGCGCGCGGAGGAAGCCTCTTCGGTCGTCGTGTGTTTTCCTCGGTGCATGAATCATCCGGACTACTCGCTGCGGTCCGGCCGCCGTTTCGGCTTGCAGTTGGCACGGAAGCCGGCCTAAGATCGCCCTGCCCAAAAATTTGTAAGAGGAGGCGATATGGAAAAACAGGCGAAGGTCGTGCAGCTAAAGACCCAACTCGTCAAAGAGGGGCACACACGCTATATGCTCGCGGAGACCGATCTGATGACGCTCCGGATTCATTGCTACGCGCCCGGCATCGGCGAAAATGCGCTGCATGCGCACACGAAAGAAGATCACATATTTCTGGTGTTACAGGGTACGGCGCAATTCATGACTGGACGAGACGGCACGAACGTGATCAGCGCCGGAAAACATCACGCCGTCGTTTTGCCGGCGGGCTGCTACTATCAGTTCTGCAACTCAGGAACGGATCCGCTGGTGATGGCGCGCATTGGCGCCGGTTCGGACAAGGCGGACCAGCGGCTCAACCCCGACGGCTCGGCGATTCCGGGAAGGACTCACGAACAGGGCGCGGCCAAACCCGTATTGATCGAAGGAGCATTCTTTGAATAGGGGTGAAAAGACAAACCGGCTTTTTTGGAGGGGACGAGCCCGCGCGCGAGGGACACGCGCGGGCTCGTCGGGGAGAGCTTCCCGGTACAGGGAAGTTCGCAGCACAGCTTAGGCAATATCGCGCATGTGGGAAAACGTGAATTGCAGCTTTCTCAATTCGGCATTGAGCCAGCGCTGGCGAGCGCGGTGGCGGGATAGGTGCCGGTCGAGAAGCGACTCAGGGTAAAGCTTGGCGCCACATTTTTTACATTGAGCTGCTCGCAGAAACTTTCTGTCGATTGAAATAATCTTTGAGTCGTCGCGATAATTCATTACGGTCCTTCCTCGTCTCGATGTCGAAAGGGAGGCAGCAATCAGCATGCCAGCTTATCTATGTGGTTTTCGAACCGCTTTAGCGCCGATTCTTCCAGGCTAAGAGTGTGTGCAAGGCGTTGTTGCCAGGCACAAAGTGTCACGGTCATGTCAGGGATGACAGCGCTGGGTGCATCGCGGCACTCCCGGCAGGTAGGGAAACTTTAACGGAGCGCCCCGGCTAAAGGGAGACTCTCCGGCGGTTAAGCGCCGTCGGCAGTGAAAATCCCGATCCGTTGCGCGCCAGCAAGCGTAAAGTTTGTTTACAAGAACCTGTTCTTGCCAAAAAAATCCGCACGAGTAGGGGCCAAGTTGCCGCGTATTGAAATGTCTACCTGCTAGGCGCGGATCATCTTGTGCACGGCGTCTGAAATGCGTTCTTTTCCAGGCAAGAATTGCCTCTCCAGCGTAGGACTGGCAGGAACGGGCGCGAATGGCGCGGCGATGCGGGCGATGGGGCTATCGAGATAATAGAAAATCTCTTGTTGCACGCGAGCGATGATTTCAGCGCCGATGCCGCCTTGCTCGACGGCTTCGTGGACCACCAACAAGCGGCTGGTTTTCTTAACCGAATCCGCAATCGTTTCGATATCGAGCGGCGAGACCGTGCGCGGATCGATCACTTCGACCGAAATGCCTTGGGCGGCTAGATCATCGGCAGCGGCTAGGGCAGGGTCAACCATGCTCGAGAGCGCGACGATCGTCGCTTGATCGCCAGACCGCAGCAGTTTCGCCCGACCGATCGCGACGATTTGTTGGTCATCCGAGACTTGGCCCTTCGATCGGTAAAGCCCGCGATGCTCGATGAATACGACCGGGTTGTCGTCGCGGATCGCCGCTTTCAGCAAACCTTTGGCATCCGCAGGATTCGCCGGCATGACTACCTTCAATCCGGGGACATGAGCGAGCCAGGCTTCGAGGCTCTGGGAATGATGTGCTCCCATGGTCCCGCTGATGCCGCATTGAACTCTGACGGTGAGCGGGACCTTGAGTTGGCCCCCGGACATGTAGTGCAGCTTCGCCGCGTGGTTGACCAGCTGGTCCATCGCCAGAGTGATGAAGTCGATGAACATGATCTCCACCACGGGGCGGAGGCCGGCCGTCGCCGCGCCGATGGCAAGGCCCATGACGGTGCCTTCGCTGATCGGGGTATTGACCGTTCGATTGGCGCCGAACTCGCCTGCAAGTCCTTGGGTGACACCAAAAGGACCACCCAGGGCGACGTCTTCGCCAAAGACGTAAACCGACGAATCACGGCGCATTTCCTCGGCGAGAGCCGAGCGTATGGCGTCTAGGAAAGTCTGTTCTGGCATCGTTGAAAATTTCAGTTGTTCCAAAGGTCTTTGATTGTTCCAGCGCTGAAGACCGAGCATCAGTCAAGAAGTCACCTGCGTATCCACTGCATCGGGATCCGGCCAGGGCGACGCCAACGCATACTCGGCGGCTTTTTCGACCAACTCGCGGGCTTCCCGCTCAATTGTCGCGAACCCTTTGTCGTTCATCACTTTCTTGTTCTTGAGAGCGCGCGCGAGGCGAGCGATCGGATCTTTGGCTTTCCACTGCGCGAGCTGCGAAAGCTCGCGGTATTTCGCCGGATCGCCTTCGTAATGGCCGCGCATGCGGTGAGTCAGGCACTCGACGAAAATCGGCCCTTTGCCGGCGCGGCATTTTGCCACGGCTTTTTGCATCGCGTCGCGCACCGCAAGCAAATCGTTGCCGTCGACTGTGCTGGCGGGAATTGCGTAGGTCTTGGCGTGCTGCGCGAGTCTTGCGACTTTGGTGTGGGCCGAGAGCGGCGTGAACTCGGCGTAGCCGTTGTTCTCGCAGATAAAAATTACCGGCAATCGCCACAGACTCGCAATATTGAGGGATTCATGGAACGGCCCGGCTTGACCGGCGCCGTCTCCGAAAAAAACCACGGCCACCTGGCGTTTTTTTCTTTCCTTGGCGGCGAAGGCCGCGCCAAGCGCCAGCGGAATGGTCCCGCCGACGACGCCGGTGGCGGTGATAAAGCCCGCTTCAGTCGCGACGATATGCATTGAGCCGCCTTTGCCGCTGCAGTAGCCGCTGGCGCGCCCGGCGATCTCCGCCATTAGCCGGTTGATGTCGGCGCCTTTGGCGATGGCATGGCCGTGCGAGCGATGGCCGCCATAGACATAGTCGTCGGGCCGCAGTTGGCTGCATGCGCCGACCGCTACCGCCTCTTGGCCGATGCCCAGATGAAGCAAGCCGACGATCTGGCGCTCAGCGTAAAGCGCCGAAACTTTTTCTTCGAAGGCGCGAATCAGCCACATCCGGCGCAGCAGCGCGGTCAATTCCTTTAGATTCTCTTTTTTCTTAGCCATGCAGATGCAGAAAGGTGGCGAATTATGGCGAGGAATCGGTTGCAGCTTACTTGGCAACTCGAAACTAGAAACCCGAAACTAGCAACTTCCCTAGGCCACTGCCGCGCGTACCGCGTCCATGATACGCGCCTCGGACGGACCGATATGCGCTTCGAGCGGCGGGCTATAGGGCACGGGCACATCGAGGGTGGAAACCCGCCGGATACGGGTCTTCAATTTATCGAACCCGGTCTCGGCGATGCGCGCGGCAATTTCCGCCGCGACGCCGCAGCTCTGATGGGTTTCATCGGCGATCACTACGCGATGAGTCTTTTCAATCGAAGTGAGGATCGCCGCCAGGTCGAACGGCACGAGGGTGCGCGGGTCGATGACTTCCACATCGATGATTTCCTTGGCGAGCTTGGCCGCGGCCTGGAGACCCACCTGCACGGTGTAGGACGTCGCGATCAGAGTGACGTCGCCGCCCTTGCGCTTCACATCGGCAACGCCGAACGGAATCGCTTTGTCGTCCTCGGGAACTTCTCCGCGAGTGTCCAAAAGCCTGGTGTGATCGACGAAGATCGTCGGGTTGTCGGTGGCTACGGCGGTCTTCAGCAAACCTTTGACATCGCGCGGCGAAGACGGAAGCGCGATCTCCAATCCCGGGCAATTCCACAACATCGCCTGAGGGCTGCCGGAGTGCTGCGCCGCGCCGCCGCCACGCAAGCCGTGAAATAAATGGAACACCACCGGCACGCGGGTCTGGCCGCCGGACATGGAATAAGCATTGGCTGCTTCGTTGGCGACCTGCGGCCAGGCTTCGAAGATAAAGCTGCCGGTGCTCAGATCGACGATCGGCCTCAGTCCGGCCATTGCCGCGCCAGTGGCGAGGCCGCAGAAACCGAGCTCTGAGATCGGCGGCGAAATCATGCGCTCGCCGTACTTGCTCTTGAGAGTTTGGAAGACGTGGCGGTGCGGGCTCAAGCTTAAAAAAGTCCCGTTGATCAGATGAACTCTCTGATCCGCCGCCATGATCTCTTCGAGCGCTTCGAATTTGGCTTCGTAGTAAACAAGTTCTCTCATGTATGAATCCTTGCAGTTCCTGGTTTCTAGTTTTTAATTTTGAATTCCGGAGCGCGTTCGATACCAGAAACAATATCCTTGGATCCGCCGGTGATCGAGATTCTGTTTAAGCGAAATAATCTCTTTCCGCCTCTTCAGGTTTCGGGTAAGGACTATTGACCGCGAACTCCACCGCGGCGGCAATCTCGGTCTTAACCTGGCGCTCGATGTCGGCCACCTCGTCTTGAGTTGCCTGATTGGCGCCGATCAACTCACGAATATAGATCAGCAGCGGATCGCAGGAGCGATACCATTCGCGCGCCTTTTCCGGCACGGCGCTCACGTCCCAAGCCAGGGAAGTATCCGTCTGCTTGGGCACCGTCGGCCAGTTGGTCTCGCTGCCGGGATAGCGCACGGTTTGCGCCTCGACAAATTGCGGGCCTTCGCCGCCGCGGATTTTGGCCACCGCCTCGGAAATCGTCGCGTGCACCAAGCCGGCATCCATGCCGTCGATCTGCTGCGCCGGGACTTTGTAGGCCTTCGGTAAATCGGTCAGCGGATAAGCCGCCATCGAGGAGGACTGGGCCGCAGCCACGGCTTGGCCCGCGCCATACTTGCCATTGTTCTCGCACAAAAACAGCACCGGCAATTTGTAGAGGGAGGCCAGGTTGAGTGCCTCCGGCGCGGCGCCTTCTTCGAGCGAACCGTCGCCGAACAGGCAAACGGTGATGCGGCCGTTTTTCTGTGCCGTGGCCGCGTAAGCCGTGCCGGTTGCCAGCGGAATGATGCCCGCGACCACGCCCGAGCTGTGCAGAAACCCGAGCGCTGGGGCGACCGAATGAAACGAGCCGCCCTTTCCTTTATTAAGCCCGTCGGCGCGGCCGAGAATTTCCGCGAGGAGTTTTTTCGGCTCGACGCCGCGCGCGAGCAGATGGCCATGGTTTCTGTGCGTAGTGAAGAGATAGTCATCGGAGCGCAGACAGGCAATCGCCGGCACGCCGGTTCCCTCCTGTCCGATGTAGAGGTGATAGTGCCCGCTGAACACGCCCTGGTCGTGGAGCGGCACTAAACTCTCTTCGAAGTGGCGGATGACGAACATCCGCCTGCACAGGTCCAGCAAATTTTCGCGTGGTATTTTGGGCAACATATGGCTTGTGACTTATTTCATAGCGGCCGGCTTTGTCAACGCCAAGCAAGTCGATTGACATTGATTCGACCGCGGACTAAATGCCGAGTAGATCGTCTCTTGCGCGGAGGTTTGCTCATGATCGCCAAAAGCGTGTTGCTGCTCCCTTGATCGCGAACGACCCGGCCCGAGGTCTGGAAGCACAAGCCGGAAGAGTTTATCGATGCGAGCTTCGTCGAAGAGCTCGACAAGAGCGGTTTCATTAAAAAGCTTTACGAAAAGTAATTCCTATCCATGAAGATCAGAATCGGCATCGCCGTCGGGCAGTGGCCAAAGAAAGCAAACAGTTCCGACGCGATTCTCGAACTGGTCGACCATTTCGAATCCCTCGATATCGATTCGCTCTGGGTGAGCGAACGGCTGGTTTCCGCCGGACTCATTCTCGAGCCGATCGCATTTCTTTCATACGTGGCCGGGCGCCTGCCCAGGATGAAGCTCGGCACCAGTACCCTGGTGCTGCCGGCGCGTCATCCCGTCGTTCTCGCCAAGGAACTCGCGACCCTCGATTTTCTTTCGCACGGGCGGCTGTTCCCTGCCTTTGGACTCGGCGGTGACGATTCCAAAGATTTACAGGCCGTTGGCATCAACAAGAAAGAGCGCGCCGCCCGCGCCGACGAGGCGATCGTGCTCATGCGCCGGCTTTGGATGGAAGAGACGGTTAACTTCGAAGGAAAATTTTTTTCCGTCCGCGACGTCACGATCATGCCGCGTCCTTGGCAGAAAAATGGCCCGCCGATCTGGATCGGCGGGCGTAGTCAGGCGGCGATGCGGCGCACGGGGCGCCTGGGCGACGGCTGGTTGGTTTCTTCGGCGTCGCCGGCCGAGGTCGGAGCGGGTATTGAAACCATTCGCGCCCACGCCGCCGAGGCGGGCCGGGAAGTTCCGGAAGATCATTACGGTGTGCTGATTCCGTTTTCCTTCGCGGCCAGCGCCGCGGAAGCGATCGAGCTTGCCGGTGGCTCGATCCGACCGCGCGCCGATCTACCGATTACGGAATTCACCGCATTCGGCACTCCCGATCAAGTACGCGCAAAAATCCAAGCGTACATCGCCGCGGGCGCGACCAAGTTCATCATGCGGCCCTGCGGTCCATTCGAAACCTGGCGCGAGCAACTCGAGAGTCTTTGGCGCGAAGTGATTCGTCCGCTGCAAACGCCAGCGGACGACTAGCGCGTCGTTGGCGTATCCTCGCCCTCAAGATTGACACCACCGCGGTTTACCCGTAGGCTATAGATCCTGCTTCGGTAAAGGCCTTCTGATGTGAGCTACCCAAGGTTTGAAGGCTTCTAATCAACCTCACCGGCCGGCTTGCGGCCGGCTTTTCCGGAAGTCGAGGCTACTCCCGCGCAGCTTGACTCTCGGCAGGCACGCCGGAGTCGTTCCGCTCGAGTTTCCCGGCTCCGAGGAGATTGGCTAACCTCGGAGTCTTTTATTGCGCCGCAAACCAAGGAGATTTCATGACCGAACGTGAATCAGTTAAACAGAGCGCAGACCTGTTGAGAGGCATTATCCGAAGCATCGACAAAAAGCTCGACTACAATTTGGTAGATTCGACCCAGGAAGGAAGGTTCTCGCTGCGGTTGGCCACGCGCGGGCGGGAGGGTATTGTTTCGCTTCGGACCAACGATTTGCGACTGGCCGTGCTCGATAACGTGCTCAGGAATGTCATCCGGCAAAAGATCAAGAGTACGCGAGACCATTTGCTTTCTAACTACGTTCCAGACGTTATGGGAAAAAGAGTCGCGAGGATGCTGAAACAGGCCGGCGGCGGCAAGGACGAAGCCAAGCCGACCTTTTTTAGACGCCCGCAGGGTAGAAGATAACAGCTTTCTGTCGATTCTTTACTTCGTGCACGCGAGGCGAAAAGTCAGCTGCGTGGAAATCCGCCTGCACGTTCTCGCGTGACAGGAGCATTGCAGATTCGGCTTGCTTTGCGCGGCCGCCGAGGATAAGGCCATCCGCACGACTTGCCATGTGCCACAGCTGCCCGTAAACTCCTGCGCCGGACGGTATTCCCTTCCACAATCCTTCTCAACGGAGGTGCTGGGGCATGATCCGCTTTCAGATTATTGAACGTGCCGGAGCAAATCTTCACAGGACTCTCATCGATGCGATGCGCGCCGGCGAGCTGCGCACTTTCGAAGCAACCCGCCGCGGGCGGCGCATTCAGCACAAAAATCTATCCTACCCGGGTTGGATGAACTGGTCTGTACATGACGGCATGATCAACTGCGAAGTGATCAGCCCACGTAAGCCCGGTCGCGAGTGGCAGTTCTTCAGCGCCTTCCTTGGGCGTCTGGCGGACCGCTACACGGACCAGATCGTAGCCATCAATATCCAATTTCCCAGCGCGCTGGCAGAATCCGGCCGGACGGCAGTTAAGAAGCGCCGGCGCGCACGCCGCCGCAAATGACTGATTGGCAGCAGAACATGGTGACGTCATTCCCCAGCGCGGCAGAGCCGCAACCAAAAGAATCGGAATATCTCCCGCAAAGGCCGCAGAGAAAAGAGAAATATTGTTCTGAACTTGGCGTTCTTGGCGCCTTGGCGGGAGTAGAATCCGAATCCGAAAATGTCCTATGTCTCCAAAAATTTGCGCAACCTACGAAAACTCGCAGTCATATTAGTTCGGGATGCGAACCAAAAATGTGAGGGTTCAATCGCCGCACGGCGATTCGTGCCTTTGAAGTTCCCGAGAATGAAATGAGGAGCGATGACCCCAACACTTTGGCTCTGAAGGTGCAGCAGAAATTGATCCGGGAGGTTCCAGTTCCCCGTGCTTGGCTTGAGCGAGTGCACCATGGAGGCCGGCGATGGCGAAACTGATCGACCCCTGGGGTCATCACGATTGGAGCTCGCGAAAGTACGTTTCCGAGTGGGCCGAAAGTCAAGATGAACGGGAAGTCGAGCGAGAGAAGATCTTCCTGTCGAT
Organism: Candidatus Binatia bacterium; assembly: GCA_025922795.1. The sequence continues at coordinate 8,566 of JAICHC010000069.1, forward strand.
GGCAAAAATCTTGTCCAGTGACCGCCAGGCTAGGATCCACATTTTAGATCTAGGCGCCGGCTATGGCGCACTCGCTCAGTTTCTGCTCAGTTACTTTTCCCGTGCGACCGCGGTTTGCCAGGATGGCTCGGCAGAGATGGCCAAGCTCGGCTGCCGGCGCATGAAACCTTTCAAAGGTCGCTTTAACTATGTCCTCTGCGATTTCAGCAAACCGGGCTGGACTCGAAAAATCAAAGGGCCTTTCGATGCGATCGTTTCCTCGATCGCAATTCACAACGTTCGATCGCCGGAGATCATTCGATCCATCTATGAGGAGACTTATTCGCTGGTGACATCTGGCGGTTGTTTCCTCAATTTCGATCGTATGACGCCGTCGCGTGAAACCCAGCTCTCCTGGCTTAAGACAGCAGGATTTACCAGGGTGAAATGTTTTTGGGACGGCGGCAGAAGGGCGATCATCGGCGGCTACAAGAAACCCCGCGGGACGTAACGACACGAGGATCAACAGTAAATACCAGGTCACCACGAAGCGCACGAAGGACCCAGCGCGGCAAAGCCGCAACCAAAAGAATCGGAATATCTCGCGCAAAGTAATTCATGTACCAATCGGTACAACACGGCGGATGAAAATGGTAGCGTCGCATTGCCGAAGACCAATGACCGGCGGTCGATTTGCGTCTAGCGCTTTGAGCCTGGGCAAAGTAGGACCCGAGCATTCTAAGGAA
>JAICHC010000070.1 GCA_025922795.1 Candidatus Binatia bacterium
CTTTTTGCGATCGCGTTTCTTCAGGAGCGGCCAACCCCGACCAATCTGCTGGGCACAATGTTCATCGTCGCTGGCATTGTCTCGCTGTCCTGGCGCGGCTCGGCCAAGAGATGGCGCACGCGCGATCTGCTGTTCCCTCTCGCGGCCGCTTTTCTGTTCGCCGCGCGCGACAATCTGGTTCGGGTGGGTATGCTTCACATCGATGCACCGATACTCGGCGCCTCGATCGCCGCCACCACCTCGTTTATTACTATGGCGCTGATGTATTTGACGGTCGAAGAAAAAAAGCCGCTCATCAAGTCCGCCCCGCGTGGCTTTGCTTTGTTCGCCGCCGCGGGGTTCATGAATTTTTTATCCTACGCCTTCGCCTACACCGCGCTCAGCATGGAGCGGGTATCGATCATCTCGCCTTTGATAAACGCATCTTCGCTGTTTGTCCTGCCGCTTTCGGCCTGGTTCCTGAAGGATGTCGAGCAGTTGACACCGCGAAAAATCGGCGCCGTGCTTCTAGTGGTATTGGGAGTGGGCTTGATTTCGTGGGAGAAGTTTTAAGCGAGCTCGGGTGTGAGCCAAAAGATATTTTATGCGATCAGTGCAGCGTCGGCTTGTTTCCGTCGTCTTTGCCGCCCGGATAGACTTGGAAGCGGCGCTTGAGACGATTGAGGCGGCGGCGGTCGAGATAGTCTTTCACATGATCCCAGGGATTAAATCCGCGCAAATAGATATAGCCAAACGCCATGCCGCCGAGATGGGCCAGGTGGGCGATGCCGCTTTGGCCGGCGGTGAGCGACGAATAGAGCGCGATCGCGCCGATGATCATCACGAAATATTTCATCTTGATCGGAAAGAGAAAATAGAAATAAACGATTCGATTCGGATAGATCAGACCATACGCGAGCAGAATGCCGTAGACTCCGGCCGACGCGCCGATGCTCGGGCCGAGTTGATTCGGTACGAACAGCGTATTTAGAATACCGCCGCCAATGACCGAGATGAAATAGTAGCGCAGGAAAAAATGACTGCCCCAGCGCCGTTCCAGATCGCAGCCAAACATCCACACCGCGAGCATGTTGAACAAAATATGGAACAGTCCACCGTGTAAAAACTGGTAAGTAAAGAGCTGCCAGAGATAAAACTCCTGCAGCACCAGCCCCGGTACCAGACCGAAGTAAAAAGTCAGGCGATAATCCGCCACTGTGCCGAGCACCGTTTGCAAAACAAAAACCGCGATGTTGACGATCAAAAGAAACTTAACCGCCGGCGTCACGCCGCCGGGACCGAACATGATCTGTCGAGTTTGGTATTGCACTGCGCTTTAGCTTATCCGTTCGATCGAGCTGTTTAAAGAGCGCGCCGAGTTTTATCCGCCCAGGTAGGCCTGGCGCACCAGATCGTTACCGGCTAGTTCGCCGGCGGTGCCTTCCAGAATGACCGTGCCGGTCTCCAGGACGTAACCGCGGTGCGAGATCGCCAGCGCCATGGCAGCGTTTTGCTCGACCAGCAAAACCGTCACTCCCGCGTTATTGATCGTCCGGATGTTTTCGAGAATCTGTTCGACGATCTTCGGCGCCAGCCCCATGGAAGGCTCATCGAGTAGTAAGAGCCTGGGCTTGGTCATGAGCGCTCGACCGATCGCAAGCATCTGCTGCTCACCGCCCGAGAGCGTACCGGCGTATTGTTTCTGCCGTTCTTTAAGGCGCGGAAACATTTCGCAGACAAATTCCAGCTCCGGCGCCAGCGCATCTCTGGCGCGAGCATAGGCGCCGATCCGAAGATTTTCCAGTACGGTGAAGCGCGGAAAGACTTTTCTGCCCTCCGGCACGTGGGCCACGCCGCGGTGGACGATGTCGTGCGCCTCGAGTCGATGGAGTGCTTCGCCATCGAGCTCGACCGAACCGTGTCGCGGCCGCAATAAGCCTGACAAGGTCTTCAGCGTCGTGGTCTTGCCCGCGCCGTTGGCGCCCAATAGCGTTACCAGTTCGCCCCGTTCGATGGCGAACGACACCCCTTTCAATGCGTGAATCGCGCCGTAATAGACATGGAGGTCGTTAACTTTGAGCATGCTCCGCCCACGAACCCTGGCCCAGATAAGCTTCGATCACGCGCGGATCCCGCCGTACCTCGTCCGGATCGCCTTCGGCGATCTTTTCGCCGTAATCGAGCACATGCACTCGATGCGAGATCCCCATGACGACGCGCATATTGTGCTCGATCAAAAGAATCGCCTGGACGTATTTGCCGATGAGATCAGTGAAGAGCGTCATCAGCGAGCGCGCCTCGCTGATGTTCATTCCCGCCGTCGGCTCATCGAGCAGTAAAAGCTGCGGCGCCGCGGCCAAAGCGCGGGCGATCTCCAAGCGGCGCTGCTCGCCGTAAGATAACTGCTCCGCCCATTCGCTCTCGCGTCCCGTGAGACCGGTAAGCTCGATCAATTCCATCGCCTTGGAGCGCGCCGCTTTCTCCTCAAGATGAAATCCTCTGGAGCTCAACAGAATCGCTGGCAAACTTGTGCTCAGGCGCGAGTGCATCCCGACGAGAACGTTTTCCAAGACCGTCATATGCCCAAACAGGCGAATATTTTGGAAGGTTCGGCTGACGCCGGCGGCGGTGATTTTATCCGGCTTTAATCCGACAAGTGAACGCTTTTGAAAAAGAATATCGCCCTCGTCCGGCCGATAGAGACCGGTCAAGGTGTTGAACAGCGTGGTCTTGCCGGCGCCGTTGGGACCGATCAGCGAGGCGATCATGCCGGTGTCCAGCTCCAGGCTCACTCGCGCGAGCGCCTGCAAGCCACCGAAGTGTTTGGAAATGCCCCGCAATTCGAGCAGCGCCATGCTATTTTTTGCGCTCCTTGCCTGGAGGCAGCACTCCCTGCGGACGAAAGATCATCATCACGATGAGAATCAAACCGAAAACCATGCGCTCGTATTTCGCCGGCTCGAACTGCGCCGGGATCTGGCTCAAGGAGTAGCTGCCGAGTAACGGGATCACCAGCTCCGCGCCCGACTGGCGCAAGCCGTTAAGCCAAAGCGATAAACCTTTGAGCAATTGTAAGTTGAGAATGGTCACTCCGGTCGCGCCGAGAATTGCGCCCGGGATCGAGCCCATGCCGCCGAGAATCACCATCGCGAGGACGCCGATGGATTCCATGAACGTGAAACTCTCCGGATTGATAAAGACCTGCTTGGCGGCAAACAGCACGCCAACGGCTGAAGCGAACGACGCGCCGACGGCAAAGCCGAGCAGCTTCATGCGCACAACCGGAACCCCCATAGCCGCAGCGGCAACTTCGTCCTCGCGGATCGCTTTCCAGGCGCGACCGACACGGGAGCTTTCTAGTCGGCGCGTCACCCTGATGATCACACCGACGATGATGAGAATGAGAAAATAAAAATAGAGCGGATAAAGCTTGGCTTCGGAAACGTCCAGGCCGGAGTATTCGAGCAGCGGCTGAAAAAACAGCGGCGGCTTGGTGATCGGCGCAATGCCGCGCGGGCCGTTCGTCAGGTTCACCGGCTTATCGAGATTATTCACCAGCGCGCGCACCACTTCGGCAAAGCCGAGCGTGACGATGGCGAGATAGTCGCCCCGCAGGCGCAACACGGGCAAGCCCAACAAGACGCCGGTCAGTGCGCCGAGCGCGACGCTTAAGATCAAAAAGAGAAAGAACCAATTGGAGGATAGCGGAAACAAGCCCCCTGGAATAAATTCGTTGGCTTGCGGCGAGCCGAAAATCGCCCACAGATAAGCGCCGATCGCATAGAAGGCGACAAACCCGAGGTTGAGCAGTCCGACAAAACCAACCACAATGTTAAGCCCAAGTGCCAGAGCGACGAAGATACCGATCTGAATAGCAACTTCGAGGTAATAACCGTTCATCCAGCCGAGGATAGGCAAGAGCACGATCAGTAATAGCGCACCGATAAATAATTTGATCTTCTGCGGCGCATCGACGTAGTAGAGCCATAGCAGCGAAGCCTCGACCGCTAAAAACGCCAACACGGATTGCGGGAACCAAAATGCGAGCAAACAACTGGCGGCGATGTAACCGCACAATCCCAGTACTGGCAGTGAACAGATCACGCCTTGCTCTCCCGTACGGTCTCACCGAGCAGCCCCTTGGGACGAAAAATTAGGATGAGAATCAAAACCAAGAAAGCGAATACATCTTTGTACTCGGCGCCGAACGCACCGTCGGTGATTAACGAGAGATACGAAGCGGCGAAGGCCTCGAGCAGGCCAAGCAGCATGCCGCCGACCATCGCGCCGGGTATATTGCCGATACCACCGAGAACGGCGGCGGTGAACGCCTTTAGGCCCGGAATGAAGCCGCTGTAAGGATTGACGAGGCTGTAATGGATGCCGAAAAGCACGCCCGCAAGCCCGCCGAGCGCCCCACCGACGAAAAACGTCAACGCGATCACCCGTTTCACCGGCACGCCCATCAAGGAAGCCGTGTCTGGATCTTGCGCGACGGCGCGGATACCCATTCCCAATTTGGTGCGGTTCACGAAAATGTGCAGTCCGGCCAGGGTTGCCAATGCGGTGACGATCACCAGCATCGACTTCACCGGGATGACCAAGGTCGCGGTCAGTGGCACGATCTGGTCGAGAAACTCCAGACTCGGATAGCTCAAATAAAAAGTGTTGCGCCATAAGCTTTCAAACAAGCGCAAGCCATCTTGCAAAAAAAACGACGCGCCGATGGCGGAGATCAGTGCCACCAGGCGAGGCCCGCCAAGCAGCGGACGGTAAGCAACGCGTTCAAGCGCCATCGCGGCAAACCCGCTGATGACCATGCCCGCCGTGATGACGAGCAGAAGCACCGCCGCAGGATGAAGTGTGTTGAGAAAACCGGCGCTCTCCAGGAGCAGCATGACTTCGACGCCGACAAACGCGCCGAGAACAAAAATTTCGCTATGGGCGAAGTTGATAAACTCCAAGACGCCGTAAACCATCGTGTAGCCCAGGGCGATCAGCGCGTACATGAAGCCCAAGACGATGCCATCCACGAAAACTTGAGGCAGGATTTCCAGTGCGATTTCCAATGCGGCGCGGACCCTTCAGAGGGGGCTATGCTAACAAATAGTTGTTTCCGCCGCCACTGTTGGATTCGCTTGGCGGCAAATTGAATTCACGACAGTCGAAGAAAGTTCTGGCCACGACCAAGACCTCGCCGCGAATTATTTGGAAACCAGCGCTAATCGCGTATAATGCGCGACCGAAAGAGTCTGCTATGCCCCGCGAAGTAACATCACCGACTTTGGCGCTGCCGTCTTGGAGCTACAAGATCAAGAGGGCCGCATGGATCGCTCTTGCGGTCTTGGGCTTCTTACTTGCCGCCGTCCTCCTTGTGCCCCATTTCATCGACCTGGCAATATTCAAGCGCACCTACCTGCCGCGAATCGAAGAGTCCCTAAACCGGCGTGTTGACGTGAGCGAAGTTCGGCTGAGCCTCATTCCCCTGCCTTCGATCCGTTTATCGAATCTAAGAGTCTTCGATAGCCCTCCGGCCCATGCGGATAACACCTTTTTCTCGGCCCAACAGGTGCAACTGCGGCTCCGATTATGGCCGCTGCTGAAGGGCCGCTTCGAAATTTCTGAGCTTGTGCTCGATAAACCCAGCTTTAACTTGATCAAGCAACGTGATGGCCGATTCAACTCCGATATCCCAGAGAAAAAGACTTCGCCGGCCGGTCACCGCGAAGTCAAAAAACGCGCCGAAGCGCCAAAAGCGACGGAGACGCCGCTCGCAGCTCTTTTGATTCCAGGCAACCTGAGCATCCGCGACGGTCAACTCAATCTAATCGCCAAAGGCGAGGCACCGATCAACATCAAAGATATCGATTTCTCACTCCGCGACTTTTCGTCCGGAGCTCCGTTTCCGTTTCGAGCATCGTTCAATCATCCGGGGCTGAAGACCGTCTCCCTGACAGGCGAGCTCGATTATCACGAAGAAAAAGCTCTCCTCGAGCTTAAAAATAACCGTCTCAAGATTGATGATCTGACCTTGCCGCTACGGGGCAACATAGGCGATGTGTCGACTATGCCGTGGTTTAGCCTAAATCTAACTAGCGATGACGTTGACGCTAAACCGATCTTTCACATCCTGTCGGTTTTCGGATTAGCGCCGCGCGATACCGAGGTTTCCGGTCCCATGGGCATGCACATGAACGTCACCGGCCCGTTGAATCATCTCGTCATGCAGATTCGCGGCGTATTCAGAAACGTGCGGATTCACGGCAAACGTGCTTTGAAAGGCCGCCTGAACGGCGAAGTCTTGATTCGTCTGCCGATGGGAGTCGGCCCGCTCAGCCAGCGCTTACAGGGCAATGGCAAGCTCATTGCCCGAGACGGTGAGCTGACCAACGTCAATGTGATCAAGAAGATCGAACGGGTGACCGGCGTAATCGGCCTGTCCAAGAATCAACAACGCCAAGCCACGACGTTTAAGACCATGGAAGCGGACTTCATCGTTGGCGGCGGCTACGCGGAATTTACCCGTCTATATCTGCTGAATCCACAGATGGAAGTTAGCGGCGGGGGGACCATGACCATCGAAAAAACGATCTTGGACGTAGCGCTCAGCACTGCGCTTTCGCCGCAAGTTTCGGCCCACGCCGGACATGGCCGAATGACGAGCTATTTCAAAGACAAGCAAGGGCGAATCGTCGTACCGTTAAGAATTAGCGGACCGGTGGAAAATCCCTCGGTGGATTTAAATGCCGGCAAGATCGCCGGGGCCGGCTTGCCGCAGAATGTCGAGAAGGGATTCAGCTCGTTTTTTAGACGCGTCTTGCGTAGTCCCTGAGCAAGCTTCATACATAAGAAGCAGGGGTGCAAAGCTGCACCACTCCAGAGAGCGTGGCAGGCGTTGTCCATCCTTGATGCTCAGAGTCATACAGTTGGGATTTCCATCAAGTGCCAAACGCTCGCCCGAACTGAAGAGGTCAGCGGTTTCCGATGATTCAGCCAAGAAGCAGCGCCTGAAGATTTTTTCCTTCCAAGACTTTCGCTGCCGCCTTATCGACATCCAGCAAAATGTCATCGATCACGCTTTCTTCTTTGCTTCCGTGACGCTGGGCTCTGGCACTTCTTCCGGAGTTTCTCACCCCATCGAGGATTTCCTTGACAGCGATTGTTTCCGGAGCGCGCGCTAAAACATAGGTGTCTTCCTCAGCCAACGGCAAGACCAGCTTGAGATCGGCAAACATCACCATGAACTCCTTGACGATGCCGGCGGGAAGGCGCAACTGCGCCGCGATTCCGGCTACGTTAAGCGGATCGCGCCCATGATAGAAATTTTTGCCGATCAGCAGCATCAGGTGCAGCGCCAGCTTCTCCCGGCCTGCCGGGGTTTGGGCTAGAAGCTCGCGGTCGCCGAGATAAAAATGGATGTGCTGGTGCGCGTAAGCGACTTGTGCCCCGAGCAACACGATCAGCCAGCCGATGTGGAGCCACAAGAGAAACAACAAAAGAATAGCGAAGCTCGAATAGATCACGTAGTAACGCGTCGACGAGGCGACGAATACGGCGAACCCCCAACCGACCGTCTGCCACAGGACCGCCGCCACGAGGCCGCCGACTACGGCCGAGCGCAACCGCACGTGCGTGTTCGGGATGAACATGTAAACGAAAGTAAAGGCACCCCACAACGTGATGTATGGCACCAAGCGCAGCAGGAACAAAATCACGGCGCCGAGCGCCTGGAGCGACAACAATGACTGAACGATGGCATTATTCTGCAGCGTCGCCGTGATCGTCACCGCGGCAAACACCAGGATCGGTCCGACCAGTATGGCACTCAAATAGTCGCTGAACCGGCGCGCTAGCTTGCGTGGCGATTTGACCCGCCAGATGTGATTGAACGCCTCTTCGATGGTCCCCATCAATGACAAGACGGTGATGAACAAAGTCACCAGGCCGACGCTGCCAAGCGCACCCGCGCTCATCTTGTTGACGAATCCGATCAGGTGAACCGTGATTTCCGCGCCCTTGTCGCCCAGCGGTGCCAGTGCTTCGGCCAACGCCGGCTCCATGCGATTGTGCACCCCGAACGCTTTCAGCAGTGAAAAAACCACCGCCAGCAGCGGCGCAAGCGACAGCAGTGTCTTGAAGGCCAGGGCCATCGCCTGGAGCTTGACCAGGTTTTGAATAAAATCGCGCCCGACCATGACGACGATCTTGAGGGCGAAATGAAGCAGCCGTTTAAGGCGTGTAAGCTCGGACAGCTCGACATCGAGAACCTCATCGAAGAGTTTGCTCTTCATCGATTGAAGCGAGCGTTTTCGCGCTTTAACGGATGGTCTCATGGCAATCTCGACCCGGAGGACCGATCCTCGGTTGATGGAGTTTAGCAGTTTCGCCGGCGAGCGACAAAGTCATTCTCAGCATGATGCTCTGGAATACTTACGGGGGCTCCGGCCGCATGCCGCGCCGCGAGGCGCTCCCGCGAATGCGCGAGGGCCTCAATGAAAAGATCGATGGAATTCGCGGGCCTGCCCGCAGTTCGGACAAGCGCGCCATTCGGCGTCGATGGCGTAGCCGCACTGCGAACAGCGATGGCGTGGAATGAATCTCGGTCTCGGCTCTTCTAATTTGGGCCCCTCGGCCCAGTAGACGCCCGTGAACAAGCTCGTTTTACAGTTCGCCGAAACGTTAGCACCCGAACGGTCGGTGTAAGTTACCGAGTAATGACGCTCGGTCTTTTCGAAGAACCATCCGCGCCCAAAGGGATTCCAGTGAATCGAGATGACCCGGCCGCCGTTTGATTCGATTTCCTCCTTGATGCGCGATTTGTCGATGAAATGCATGATGACGCGGATGATGAGACCGGCGCCGACAGCAAGGAGAAAAACATGCAAACGATCCATGGACGACAAAATAATCGGCGCCTATTGTCTCCCTCTCGCTTTTAAAGCGCAAATGCTTTGAACGGCGCGGTGCTCGCCGTTGGTCGGGCCGGTCCCGCGATGCAGTTGCCGGTCAATGCCTAAACGTGTTTCCCGGCTTGTTCATTGCCAAAGCTTTTTGATGAAGCCACTCTTCTCCAGCTCATCGATAAAACTCGTGTCCATAAATTCCGCCGGCCGACGGCTCTTGGCTTTGGGATTGCTTTCGCCGACGAGTTGAAGCGCATTCTCGACGGCCTTGACGGTAAGGGTGGGAACCTTTTTGATGTACTTCGACGTGAATAAGTCGTAGGTCGCCGCGAGTAATTCCGGATCGTTGATACCGCCGTATCTTTTCAACGCCTTGATCC
>JAICHC010000071.1 GCA_025922795.1 Candidatus Binatia bacterium
CCAATCTTCTTCTTTGGCGGCTTTGCCTCATAAGGATCTTCGTAGTCAATTAAACTGTTTGATAGCCGCAGCGCACCGTTTTTCGCGAGTCCAATGATTAATGTGTTTGACGATCTTACACGCTCGTCGTATGACAGAGAACAACCATTTCCATTGGGAGAAGTTTGAATCATGTTAGACCTGAAACTCGGCCTCACCAAGAATCCGCGCTTCGAGCCGCTTGTCGACGGCACCGTCAAATCGCCGAAGTTGAACCTCGACATCTTGGTAACGACACCGCCCGAGCTTTTTTATCGCAATTTGAAAAACGATGAGTTCGACGTTTTCGAAATGTCGCTCTCGGAATATCTCATCACGCGCGAGCAGGCGAAAGGAGAGCGATGGCAATGGCGCGCGTTGCCGATCTTTCCGGCGAAGGCATTCGTCTGGCTCGGCCTTTATGTCAATACCGCCGCGGGCATTCACGGCTTACAAGATTTGCGCGGCAAACGCGTCGGCGTGCCCGACTACGTCATGACCGCTGCGCTGTGGTTTCGCGTGTTTCTGCATGAACTCCATGGGATCCAGCCGCGGGACATCTCCTGGTTTATCGGCCGGACCCAAGATCTAAGCCATGGCGGGGTGCTTAACGTCGAGGCCAGACCGCCTGTCGGCGTTTCATTGACCTGGTTAACCGCCGCGCAAACTTTCGATGTCATGCTCGACAAAGGCGAGATCGATGCCGCCTACGGCTTTGCGCCGCGCCATGATCCGAAACTCTTTTCTCTCAATATCGACCGTTACGGCGGCACGCCGCTCGAAGGAAACCCGCGGCTGGGAAAGCTTTTTTCCGACGGTGGTTGCGCCGTCATCAAATCATTTTTCGACCAGACCGGAATTGTACCGGCAAACCATGTTATCGTTGCGCAGCGCCGTCTTCTCGAGCAGCATCCCTGGATCGCCGGCGAGTTGCTGCAACTTTTTTCCGCGAGCAAACGGACATCCTACGAAAAGAGTCGTTCCGGTGCGCCGGCCTACCTGTATTTCGAAGCGATGGACCGAACCGAGCAAGCGGCGCTGTTTGGCGATGATCCTTTCCCGTTCGGGATCGCCAAGAACCGTGCCATGCTGGAAATGCTCTTTCGCAGCTCGCATGAGCAGGGCCTGACGCAAAACCACGCCAAGATCGAAGAAGTTTTTCATCCCGCGCTGTTGGACACGTAAGCCGCGGCAGGAGCAGGCATGGCAGTCAAATTTCCCATCGTCGATGCCGATGGTCACCTGGAAGAAAATCACATCGATTGGAAAGAGCGCTTACCGGATAGCTATAAGAGCGAAGCGCCGGAGCGCCGGCCGAGCGGCAATGGCCAACTGCGGACGATCATCGAGGGAAAAGCCTGGCCGAGGCCGGGCGGCTTGGGCATCGGCGTCGGCGGGCCATACAGCCGGCCCCATCCGCGCCGTCCGGGCATGACCGATCCCAAAGCCCGGCTGGTCGATATGGATAGCGAAGGCATCGATGTTGCGGTCTTGTTCGGCGCCGGCCTTGCGGGCACGTTGCCGGCGCTCGATGATGCCGGCCTCGCTGCCGCACTCGCCATCGCGCGCAATACCTGGGTCGCCGAATATTGCGCGGCGGATCCGAAACGGATCAAAGGCACAGCGGCGCTGGCTCAGCAAAGCATCGACGCCAGCATCAAAGAGCTTCGGCGCAGCGTCACCGAGTTGGGGTTTGTCGGCGCGTCGCTGTTTCCCAACGTGAAAGGGCGCCATCTCGGCGACTCCTTCTATTTTCCGCTCTATGAAGAAGCCCAGCGTCTCAATGTACCGATTTGCGTCCATATGTTTCTCGGCCGCTACGGCTCGGACGCGGTCGGCACCGAGCGCGTCGATAAGTTTTTTTACTCGCATCTGTTCGGCCATCCCTTCGAGCAGATGATCGCGCTCTCGGTCATTATCGGCGAGGGCGTGCTCGAGCGTTTTCCCGAGCTGCGTTTTGTTTTTCTGGAGTCCGGCTGCGGTTGGATCCCTTATTGGTTTGAAAGAATGGACGAACATCACGAAGTGCTCGGCGTTCAGCTTCCCGCGCTCAAAAGCGCGCCGAGCAAACTTTTGGAGCGGGGCCAGCTTTACTTCTCCTGCGAATCCGATGAAAAGGAACTCGCCCACGTTGTCGATGTCATCGGCGACGACTGGATCGTCTTCGCCTCCGATTACAGTCACTTCGACAGCCGCTGGCCCGGGGCCGCGGAACCGATCGTCAATCACGTCAAGCTAAGCGACTCAAGCAAGCGGAAAATCATCAATGACAATGCGCGGCGGCTCTATCCGCTAGAATGAAAGGACAATAACCGATGATAACGGACACGCCCCTGCCGCGCTTGAGAGTCGAACAAGAAACGTTCCTTCTCCCCTGGCGGGAGAAGGTTAGGATGAGGGGGCGGTGCAAAAGCAGATCGCCCTCACCTCATTCCTCTCCCGTCAGGGGAGAGGAGGCAAGAGCCCGGAAGCCATACTCCGTCTCGGTAGTTTTTGGACTCGTCCTCTGGTCAGGTCTGGGCATTTTTCACTCGGCGCAAGCCGAGAACATCAAGATCGGCTTGCCGTCGGTGACGATCACCGCCATGCCGTTTTTCGTCGCGAAAGAGCATGGATTTTTTCAACAAGAAGGGCTGAATGCCGAGATGGTGGTGATGCCGGCCTCGCTCAATATCAAAGTGCTGCTGGCCGGGGACATCCAATACGCCGCGACCATCGGCTCCGCCGTGGCTGCGTCCATCCGCGGCATCAACGTGCGCACGGTGATGCTTTTCGTCGATCGCCCGCTGCAAGATCTGGTGGGCGGACCCGGCATTAATTCGATCGCCGACGTCAAGGGAAAGATCGTGGCGCTCTCATCGCGCGGCGGCTTGCAAGATATCGTCATGCGACGCATGCTCGCGCAGTCTAAGATCGATCCCGGTGAAGTCACCATGATCACGATCGCCGGGCAGTCCGCTCTCATCGCCGCGGTGAAAACCGGCCGCGTCGCCGCGGCCCTGCTCAATCCTCCATACAACTTTCTCGCCTATCGCGAGGGACTGAATAACTTGGGATTCTCGGGAAACTTCGTGCGCCTGCCGAGCACCGGCATAGCCACCCTCGGTGAGACCCTCGAGCGATCGCCTGATCAAGTGCGGCGCCTGACCCGCGCGGTCGCGCGCGCTCGCGCCTTCGCCAAAGGCAACAAGGCTAAAATCGTGCCCACGCTCAAGCGCGCACTGCGCATCGACGATGAAGAGTTGCTTTCAAAGATTTACGATCAACACAAACAAGTGGAAACCGCGGATGGTCGGGTGGAGGCGAGCTTGATCGCCGATACCATCCGCGACGCGCGCCAGACCGAGGGCATTACCAAAGAGATTCCGGCCAATCAGGTTTTTGATTTTTCTTACTTGCCGGCGCGGTAATATGACCACGCGCTAGTCGCGAGAAACCTAGCGTGGCGAGCACGCAAAGTTACTTCTTTTTAGCGCCCCTTGTATTGCTATAGTTCAAAATTTGCGTGGCCTGCGCAAATGAATCGGAAGCTGAAAAGCGCTCGAAGTCGGAAATTCCTCCCGCCAAGGCGCAAAGTCGCCAAGGTCAGGGAAAATGAAAACTCCTATGAATAATTTTTACCCCTACTTTCCGGCCTTTGCGTCTTTGCGGGAATATTCCGAGATTGGTTGCGGCGCTGCCGCGCTGGGCTCTCTGTGGCGAATTCTTCTTTTTTAAGTTTGCGGCTCGCCGCGGCCGCAACTTTCTATTTAAACTCCGGCATCACTTTCTCCGCGAACAGGCGAATATTTTTCAACGCCAGTTCCTGCGGCATCCCGCCGAAGTGAAACGTGCCCGAGATCGCCGTCAACCCGACTTCCTCGCTCCACTTGCGGATCGTATCGGCGACCCGCTTGGGATCTCCGGCGAGCACGAATCCTTGTTCGAGCTGAGTGCGAGCATCGCGCAGCGTCATCAGGCCTTGTTCTACGCGGTCCGGGTCGGCCGCCTTGTGCACGTCAAAATAATTGATGAGATACGGTTCCGCCTCGCGAATCGCGCTTTCCAAGCTGTCCGAAACGTAGATGTGAAACTTGCCGAGAATATCGGTTTTGGCGCCATCGTGACCAGCTTTGGTCAAATTGTCGCGATAGGCTGTCACGAAGCCCGGTAGCATCTGCGGCTCGCGATACAAATACGGCAGCGTCATCAAATGAAAACCATGTTCGCCCGCCCAGCGAAAGCTGTCCTCGCTGCGCGCACAGCCGACCCAAAAATTTGGGCGCGGCCGCTGCACCGGTTTGGGAAATACCGGCACGTTTCGATAATTGTAATACTCGCCCGCGAAATTGACCGGCTTGTCGGACCACGCTTGCAGCATGACCTCGACGCCCTCGTACATGCGCCCGGTGGCTTCCTTTTGATCGACGCCGAATTTTTTGTACTCGTGCGATTCACTGCCCTTGCCCACGCCGAAGTCGAGTCGGCCGTTGGAAACCACGTCGACCATCGCATACGATTCGGCAACTTCGATCGGATTGTGCAGCGGCAGAACGTTGATCGCCACGCCGAGACGAATGCGCCTGGTCGTGCGCGCGACCGCCGCCATAAACGTCGGCGGGTGCGGCAGCGTCCCGCCATAGAGCGCGAAATGATGCTCGGTGACCCAGGCATGGTCGTAGCCGAGCCGATCCATTTCTTCCATCTGCCCGAACATCTTCTGGTAAAATTCCGCTACCGATCCGTCCAGATCGGGAATGTAGGTCGGCAAATAATGCGCGCCAAACTTCATGGGTTTCCTAGCCATCAGTCGTCACAACCTCCAAAATTTGTCCCACTAGATATAAGTTGAGGCCGCACGGGAGTCAACGCCGCGTCGGATAGCGGTTCAACCGAGACCACGCCTCAAGTTTTCACACGCAGAAAATTCCGATCTGTCATCTCGAGCGAAGTGAGGGATCTTGAGTCGGCTGACTCTACCCGCCCATGGCTACCGGCGGCGAAAACACCGTTGGTCCGGTGACCTCCGACTCGAGCGCGCGAAGCGCGGTCTGAATGATCTCCCGGCGCAGACGCGCGTCGAGCTCTTTAGGCAAGCTTGGGTCGCCGCAGGGGTGCGGGATACTCACGCCTTTGACAATCCGGTTCGCGCGCACCTGTTGGGCCACTGGAAACATCGCGCTGATGAGCGCCACCGGCAATCCGGCCTTCTCGAGTTCCTTGCTGATCACAGCGCCGCTGCGACTGCAGGTTCCTCACGTGGCAACAAAGAGAACGCCCTCGACGTTGTCCTTCTTCAAATCCGCGGCGATCTCTTGACCCATGCGTCGCATGACGGTCGGCGAGCCTTGGTTTCCGGGAATAACGTAATAAGCCGGGTACAGTTTACCGGCGCCGATGGCGCCTTCAGCTTCGAGAGCGCGCAGCGCGTCGAGCGGCACGCCATAGTGCGGATTCTGGTTCATGTAGGCGACGTTATATCCGCCGTGCACCGCTTCCCACTTTCCCGGCTCGAGCTCTTTGAGCTCGGCGACGTTGTACTTGCGCCAGTAAGTGTTGCGGTAAGTCTTGAACTTATCCGGATTTCCGTACGGCACGACGCCGCTCGTCGTCACCACCGCAATGTTGCGATCCTTTACATGCTCCAAAGGCGGCGCGGGCGGCGCATCGTCCCAGACTTCCAGCGGCAACTCGCTGGTAAAAGACTGATGATTGATTTTCTTGAGCAACATTTCGACGGCGCGGGCCGCGCCGCGCTGCTCGGTTTTTTCAATGCGCCGAATGCCCCGGCTGATGTAGCCTTCTTTAGCGGCGGAACCGATCGCTTCGCCCCGAGCCAGGCGAAGAGCGATGCGCGCCAAGCCCGTCATCGCATCGTTCATGCCCGCCGTCGTTTCCGTCGTCGGCAAACAATAAAGCCGCGGATCAGCAATCTCGCGATAGGCGTCCACGCCGGGATTCTCCTCATGCATGGCGGTGACGCAAGGAATCGCGAACTCGCCGGCGACAGCGCTACAGGCCTCGACGCAAGCCATTCCGTAGCGCCCGGAATTGAAGGCCGGTCCGGCGACCAGAACCTGCGGCCCGGAAGCGCGAACGGCATCCAGTATTGCGGCAATCGCTTCGTCCTTATGCTCGTGAAAATAATTGTCGCCCACATAGATCGTGCAAGAGATGCCGGCTTCGGCTCCGAGCTTCATTTCCAAAGCCCGCGCCGCCCCGGCGGCGCCTTCGATGACGTTTACCGGCAAACCGGCCTTTTCTTCGCCGCCGAGGCCGGCAAAAAATTGATTGACGATGTGGACGATCGTGATCATGGATCAACTCCTGGAGAGTTCAAAGTGTTCCAATCGTTCAAACCTCTACCTCTGTTCCTCCCCCGCGTCGCGGGGGAGAATGTAAGGAGGGGGCTTGAACGGAGCGCAGCGGTTGAACGGCTTGAACGGTTTGAACGGTTTGAACGCCTATAAAATTTCAGTATTCCTCGCATCTAAAGGTTC
This sequence comes from Candidatus Binatia bacterium, assembly GCA_025922795.1. The sequence goes on from JAICHC010000071.1 coordinate 6,498, forward strand.
CGTCCCCCCAAATATCCGCGCCGCCGATCATCACGTCTCGCGCCTCCAGAGTCAACGCGCCGCGCGCCGACACGGGGGCGGCGCCGGGGAAAGGAAAAACTTTGATCTGTTCGTACGGCCCGATCACGCGATCCATGGCGGGCAATTCGACGGTGCGGTCCAGCGCTCCCGTGCTCACGATCGCGTCTGCCTCCGGCAGATAGAACAGCACCGGGCTGTCTTTGCCTTCCTTGCCGCCGTTCTCATAGGTGACGAGCGTCGTCTTGATTCCGGCTCGCTCGCAGGCGCGCACGGTAAACATCACATCGACAAAGGCGTTGCCGCCGCCGATCCATGTGACCAGCGCGCCTTCGGCTCCCATCGCTTTGGCCAAGCGCGCGGCGTTGAGGGCGCCGACTTCCTTGCCGTGGCTGGTTTCGAAGCGGATGCGCTGCAAAATAACGCCGATGAAGTTCAAGCTCTTGCCGTGCGCCGCGTACAACTCCAGTGCCAGGGGATGATTCTGCCAATCCCAGGTAGCCGGGTAATAGCCGCGGCCCGACCGCGTCGTGTCGACGGTTACCGCGCCATCAAAAAGTTCGTTCGGGTGAATAAAAGTAGAGAGTGAATTCCGCAACGATAATCCATAATAGCCGACGCCCGAGTGCACATGCTGCGGATCGGTGATGCAGCCCTGGATCAGCACCACATTGGGCAGATCGGGATCTCTGTTGCTGAGATCATAAGCGGCGATCTTTTGCGATTGCAGGTCAGCCGTAACTTGTCCCAGGCGCTGGGCGACTTTGAGCTCAGCGGACTGAATCGCGCCATGCGCATCGAGCTCACCAAGGCCGGGAGCGATACGAAAGCTCACGACCAGATGTGCATAGGCGCTGAACCGCGAAATCGCCGCGCCCGGTCCCGACATGTCGAGGATCGCGCTCCGCTGCACCGTCGTCCCTGCCCGGATCGTGCCCTCATATTCGGCGGCGGCAGTCACGGTCATGCCCGGAAGACGATGGGTTCGCCCTTCGCCGACATTTTCGACCGCGCCCAAAATGCCCGGGAAAACCTGACCGCTGCCAGAAACCTTGTAGCGCGGCTCGACGATATCGCGAATCCCGGTGATGCGCGTCCGCTCGCCGGGAGACGCGACCGCGAGCGCCACGTCGGCGGTAATTCGCGGATCCTCCCGCACGAGCGCGATCAACGCCGCTTCATCGACTTCGAGGATGCGGTTCTCATACTTGAAACGGTGACCCAAACGGATTTGACTTACCGGAAATTCGGCGAGTTCGAGCCTCATGATTTTCTCGCGGAGTTCAAAACGTTCAAGCCGTTCAAATCGTTCAAACCCCCACCTCTGCTCCTCCCCCGCGACGCGGGGGAGGATGTAAGGAGGAGGCTTGAACGGAGCGCAGCGGTTGAACGGCTTGAACGTTTTGAACGTCTATTTATTACGGCGCCCCCATGATCTTGCGAAAATCCTGGATATAGTTCCGCAGATTGGCGCCGAGCTTGGGGCTCACGACGAAGTCCGGCTTAATTTGAAAATCTTTAAATTTGCTGCGCGCGCCCTTCATTGCGCTGCCCTTGCCGAGCGTGCCTGCCAAGAACGACTGCGCCTCTTCCGAAAGCACCCACTCGGCGAACAGTAGAGCGGCATGCGGGTGCGGCGCGTTCCTCGCGATGAACAGGCCCTCGGGCTTGACGATTGTTGGCGCGAGCACCTTGAAACCGAGCGGCGCGCCTTTTTCCCGGATCGCCGCCGAAGTCTCACCGTTGATGGCGATGCCGACGGGATATTCACCTGAGCTCACGACTTGAGTCGTCAGAGTGCCGCCGCGCCGATAACTTATGTCCTGCTTGGCGAGCCTGCTTAAATAAGCGACGGCTTTTTCGCGGCCCCATGCCGCTTCCATAGCCGCGAGAATATATCCGGCTTCCGGGTCGAACAGCATTTTACCTTTCCAGCCGGGTTGAAGCAGATCGTCGTAGCTTTTGGGCGCTTGCTCCGGCTTGACGGAGTTGGTGTTGTAGATCAGCGCCGTGGTCAAATAATACATGCTGTGCCAGTTGCCGGCGGGATCGTAGGTGCCGTCGAAAAAGCGGTTCGCCCCGGGGATCGCGTAGGGTTGCACGAGATTGGCATTCAACAACTGAAAGCCGTAGCTCAGGTCTACCTGAACTATGTCGAACGCATGCCTCCCGGCGCGCGCTTCGGTCAAGGTGCGACTGAGAATGCCGTCGCGCGGCGAAAAGTAATGATGCAGCGCCAGCGAACGATAGCGCGAATTAAAAACCCGCGCGAGCGGCAGAAACTCATTGATCGGCAAAGTTCCGTAGTAAACCAATTCCCCTTCGGCCTGGGCGCCTTTGAATAGATAGTTGATTCTTTCTTGCGTCTTAAGCGATTTAACCTTAGCTGCGACCTCCGCGATTGTCGCGCCGTAACCCGGTATCGGCGCAGCTACGCGGAAAATAACCAGACAAACCAACCCAATCAAAATGACATTGACGGTTCGACGCATGGAGCGACTTCCTCTTTTTTTCAATGTTTTCAGAGCGCGATCGAAGCTGCCTTGATTTAGCAAAAGAGTAAAGCCAAGGTCAACCGAAGCGGAATTTCCGAATCCATTCGCGGTTGCAAGAATCGACGCCGGGCCGTTGGATTTACATCGCGTTTGCTTTGCGCTACTAGACCGTATGTAGTCTCGCCACAAGGAGACGCCATGATTCACACGCGCATTTGCGATCTGCTC
>JAICHC010000072.1 GCA_025922795.1 Candidatus Binatia bacterium
AACTGATTGCGCGCATGAACGAGCTGAAAAGTTTAACCCCGCTGTTGCGCGCTCTGAGCGGTGCGAGCGTCAAACGGATCCAGAGCCGAAACCCTCGGGAGCGGAATCGCAAAGAGTTGAACCGCAGAGAACGCAAAGGACGCAAAGGAAGCCAGTCGTGAGGAGAATTCGGAGTGTTCCGGTATGTCATGCTGAATGAACGTGAAGCGTCTGCTTTCGCGGTTGTGCCGGTTGAAAAGAAAAAGCAGATTCTTCGTCGTAAGACTCCGCAGAATGACAGATGGTAGTAAAGCCACCGGCGGAGTTAAGAACGTACAATTCCGTGAGCTGAAACAGCTTTGAAGCAAGGCAAAAGGCGGAAGTAAACAAAGTGGAGCCGTATTCGCACGTCATTGGTCGTTTCGCCGGCGGTCTAAAATTGACCGATGTACCGCCGGCCGTCGTCGACAAAGCCAAACTCGTTTTTCTCGATACCCTGGGAATTGCGCTGGCGTCGTCGACGATGGATTTCGGCGCAATGGTGACCCGAGTGGCGCAACGGCTCGGCGGCTCGCAGCACAGTTTGCTGCTCGGTTCCTCGATCAGAGTTGCCGCGGCCAATGCCGTGATCGCCAACGGCACCTTGGCGCACGGTCTGGATTACGACGATACGCTCGAGGAAGCGATCGTCCACACCGGCTCCTGCGCCTGGATGACCGCGCTGGCCGTGGGCGAGGAGGTCGGCGCGAGCGGCGCGGCGGTGCTCGAAGCCGCAATCGCCGCTACGGAAGTGCTGTGTAAAGTCGGATTGGTGGCACCCGGCAAGTTTCACGCGCGCGGTTTTCACCCGACTGCGCTTTGTTCGACGTTCGGCGCCGCGGCAGCGGCGGGTAAGCTCTACGATCTCGACGGCAGTCAGTGGTCTGATGCGCTTGGTCTGTGCGGCAGCCAGAGCTCGGGAATCATCGAATATCTCGCCGACGGCACCTGGACCAAGCGGCTACACCCGGGGTGGTCGGCGCATGGCGGCGTGATCGCGACTCTGCTCGCTCGCGAAGGCTTCCGCGGCCCGGCCAAAGTGTTCGAAGGGACGCACGGATTTTTCAGCGCGTTCGGTGGCAGGAACGAATATCGTTACGAGAAAATTCTCGAACTCGGCAAAGTGTGGGAAATTCCCCGCCTGACGTTTAAGTCCTATCCGTGCGGCTCGATTTCCCACCCGTACATGGATTGCGCGCGCAAAATCAAACAACAGTATGCGCTCGACCCGGAACAAATTAGCGAAGTCATCTGCCGCACGGCGGAAGGGCCGGTGCACCGGCTCTGGGAGCCGCTCGCCGACAAACAGAGACCGGTGAGTTCGTACGGCGCGAAATTCAGTCTGCCGTACAGCATTGCGATCATGCTCATGCGCGGCCGGGCCGGCCTCGAAGAATTCAGCGATCAGGCGATCGCAGATCCGGCCGTCCTCGCGTTGGCGAAAAAGGTGCGCTATGAGCTGGATCCGACGATCGATTACCCGCGCCATTTTTCCGGACATGTAAAGGTCAAGATGAATGACGGATCGGTGCTCGAGGAAAATCAGCCGCATCCGCGAGGCGGATTGGAAGACCCGTTGCCGCCGCAGGAAATCGCGGCGAAGTTTCGCGCCAACGCTTCCTTGGTCCTGTCGGCAAGCCGGGTCGAGCAGATCGTCGACGCGGTAAACCGGCTCGAGCAGATGCCGGCGATCGCGATATTGACTGAGCAGCTAATTTCGTAATAATGGCTCCGCCGTAGGTGGTGTTGGGATCGAATGACTAATCGAGTGCTTCAATCGCGTGCAGAGGAGGCGTTTATGAAAAAGTCCGTGGTTTGTTTGATTACACTGATATCGTCTTTAGCCCTGACGTCGATGCTGGCGGCCCAAGACGCGGCCCTGGTACAGGCGGCGAGAAAGGAAGGCAAGGTCGTTTGGTACACCTCGCTCGCGTTGCCGTCCTCGACTGCGATCGCTCATTTTTTTGAACAGAAATACAAGGGGATCACGGTGGAAGTGCACCGCACCGGTTCGCAACGCGTGCTGCAACGGGTCATGCAGGAAGCCACCGCCGGAATCAAGAATGGCGATATCATCCATACCTCCGATGCCGGCCATTTCGAGCTGCTCAAGGCCAAAAACTTGTTGTTGAAATACACGCCCCAAGGGGTAGCCCCGTTCCCCGACGGATTCAAAGATAAAGCCGGTTTTTACTACGGCATGCGCGCCACGCTTTCGGTGATCGCGTACAATCCCATGACCGTTCCCGACAAGGATGCGCCGAAGACCTGGAAGGATCTGCTCAATTCAAAATGGAACGGCAAAGAGGTCACCGCCCATCCCGGTTATAGCGGCATTATCATGACCCACGTGCTGGCCCTGGTGAACGCGTACGGCTGGGATTACTTTCGCGATCTGGCGAAAAACAAATTACACATCGTCCAGTCGGCCAATGATCCGGCCGGCGTTGTCGCGTCGGGGGAGCGGCCGATCGGTGTCAACGGGGCGGAATATTTCTATTATAAGACTTTAAAGCAGGGAAACCCGATCAAGATCGTTTATCCGAAAGAAGGCGTTCCACTGATCGTTTCGCCGGTGGCGATCGCCAAAGACGCGCCTCATCCGAATGCCGCCAAGCTTTTCACCGAGTTTATTTTCGCCAAGGAGTCGCAGCAGTTGCTGGCGGACAAAGAGGGTCTTTATACCGGCCATCCGGACGTTACCTATCCGTCCGACAAACCCAAGCTCAAGGAGTTGAAACTTCTGCCGGCGGATGCCGACGAGCTCGAAAAGCGCAACGCCGAGATCAAGAAACGTTTTGTCGAGTATTTCGGCGCGTAAGACCAAGTAGCCGCATTGCATGGCTGTTTCTCAAACAGGCACGCTTGATCGAGCCGGCCACACGGGTCGGTCCGCCTGGCGTTTTAAGGATCCGACTCTGCCGGTTTGGGTCGGCGCCGCGCTGCTGCTCGTTTTTTTGATGCTGCTACCGCTCGGCGCGATTTTTCGCGCCAGTCTGTGGGATGACGCCGGCCTGACATTCAATAAATATCTCGAAGTCTTTACCAACGAGCAATTTCTCAAAGCGATCTGGAATACCCTGATCATTTCCATCTGGGTGGGCGTGATCGCGGTGATTATCGGTGCGCTGCTCGCCTGGCTGGTGACGCGCACCGATTTGCCCTGGAAAAAACCGATCCGCGCGCTGGTGATGGCGTCGTTCGTGACGCCGCCTTTTTTGGGCGCGTTTGCGTGGACCTTGCTGGCCGGGCCCAATGCCGGCGCATTGAATAAGCTTTACCGCTTTGTGACCGGCTCCGAAGAGGCGCTCTTCAATATTTTCACGATGCCGGGGTTGATCTTCGTCATGGCGCTTTACAGCTTTCCCTACGTTTTCTCGATGATCGCCAACGTGTGCGAGCTGATCTCGTCGGATCTTGAAGACGCGGCGGAGATTCTGGGGGCGAACAAATGGCGGATCGCCTGGACTGTCACATTTCCGCTCGCCATGCCGGCGCTGATCGGTGGCTTTATTCTGGCTTTTCTCCACTCGCTTTCCCTTTTCGGCGCGCCGGCAATTCTCGGCTTGCCCGCCGGCCTGCACACGATTACGACCCAGATCTGGGCGCTGTTTCAATATCCGCCGCGCTTGGATATGGCGGCGGCGTTTTCCGTACCGCTGCTGTTAGCGACGATGGTGTTGATTGCCGCGCAAAAAAAGATTCTCGGCCGGCGCGGCTTTAGCACAGTCGGCGGCAAGGGCGGTCAGAAGCGCTTGATCCGGCTCGGCTGGCGACGAGTTCCGGTGCTGGTTATCGTGTTTGGCATCCTGTCGCTTTCGATCTTCTTGCCCTACTGGATCCTGCTGAAGGCGGCGCTTTCGAAGGCCTGGGCGATGCCTTTGACCTGGGATAATTTTACGCTGAACAATCTTTCCTTTGCCTTTTTCCAATACGACGATACCAAGTTGGCGATCTACAATACTTTTAAATTAGGGATCCTGACGGCGACCCTGGGCACGCTGCTGGCGACCTTGATCGCCTACATCACCAACCGCAATCTTTTCCGCGGCGCGCGTTACCTGACTTTCTTCGCGCTCGCCCCGCTCGTGATTCCGGGCATCGTTCTCGCGGTCGGCCTGTTCATCGCCTACACGCGGCCGCCTCTGATGCTTTACGGCACGGTGTGGATTCTTTTCGTTGCCTACCTGACCAAAGAAATGCCGATCGGCTTTTCCCAGGCGGAGTCGACCTTCAAGAGCATTCATCCCGAACTCGAAGATGCCAGCCGGGTCATCGGCGCCAACCGGCTCACGACGCTGTTGGATATCACCGCGCCGCTGGCGCGCTCCGGATTGATCGCCGCCTGGTCGTTTATTTTTATCGGCTGCATCCGCGAGCTGAGCGCGTCGATCCTGCTGTTTGCGCCGAAGTCGAAGGTTGTCTCTGTGGTTATTTTTGATCTCAAGGAAGAAGGTCAAGTGGGTGTCATCGCCGTGTTGGGAATTCTTTTACTGGTCGTGTCCTTTGCGGTGATCCTCACGGTCCAGTGGTTCGCCGGACGCGATCCGGTGGCGACGCGCGAATAGATCATGGCGATCGTCTCGATAAGAGGGCTTAGCAAAAAATTCACCGAGACCGCCGCGGTCGATGATCTTGATTTGGAAATCGGCGACGGAGAATTCGTCTCGCTGCTCGGCCCTTCCGGCTGCGGCAAAACGACGACCTTGCGCTTGCTCGCGGGCTTCCTGCAGCCGGATGGCGGCGAAATCCGTGTCGGCGGCGAAGTGATTTCGTCTCCGACAATGGTAGTGCCGCCGGAGCGGCGCAACATGTCGATGATCTTTCAAAGCTACGCGGTATGGCCGCATATGACCGTGGCGCAGAACGTCGCCTATGGACTCAAGTTCAAAAAACTGGCGAAACAGGAAATCGACGCGAAAGTGAACAAGCTGCTCGGTGTGGTGCACCTGGCGGAATTAAAGGATCGCTACTCGGCTGAGCTGTCCGGCGGGCAGCAACAACGGGTGGCGCTCGCGCGTGCACTGGTTGTGGAGCCGCAGATTCTTCTGATGGACGAGCCGCTGAGTAATTTGGACGCCAACCTGCGCGAAGAGATGCGTTTCGAGATCCGCCGTTTGCACGAAGAATTCAAAATTACCACGGTCTATGTCACCCATGACCAAGCCGAGGCGATGGCGACCTCCGATCGCATCGCAGTGCTCGATCATGGCCGGTTAATTCAGGCGGGGTCCCCGGCGGAAATATTCAATCGGCCGAAAACGCGGTTTGTCGCCGAATTCGTCGGCAAGGCGAATATTCTTAGCGGCCGCTGGGATGGCGACGGCCAGTTATTGCTATCGGACGGCATAAAGATCCGCTTGGCCGGCGGTGATCTTCTGGAGCGCTCGAGCGCCGTCTCGGTGTGCCTGCGGCCGCACAACATCGCGCTGATCGCCGACGATGCCGAAGCGCGCGCGATGGCCGAGCGCAGCTACAACGTTTTTCCCGGCACCATCGGGCGCTCCATCTATTTCGGCGACGCCGTCGATTATACCGTCGATCTCGCGTCGGGGGCATCGTTGCGAGTTATCGCTCCGCCATCCCAAAGATTCTCGCCAGGCCAAACGATCTACGCCGCAGCCCATCCCGATCATTGCGTCGTTGTGCGCGACTAGGGCGCAGCATGCTGCGCCGCTACATTGAAAGAGCGCACGCGCACGGCAGTCAAGTGATCAACAAGCGTAATTGCGGCTCGATAAGCGCAGAAGTCTGCCGTCAAGCGCTTGCAAGAGCCGGCGCAGCGACTCATGACCGCGTGAACTTGCCGCCAAGAGCTTCTCTGATTAGACTGCAGAAATATGGCCATCAAAACCACCAAGCGACCTACAAAGCCCACTCGCATCGCGCCGCCGTCTGCGAAAGCCGATTCGCACAAAGTGCTTTTGCTCGACGGCCACTCGCTGGCGTTCCGCGCCTTTTTCGCTCTACCGGAAACCCTGGTCACATCCTCCGGCCAGGTCACCAATGCGGTCTACGGTTTTACGGCGATGCTGATCAAGCTTTTGGCCGACGAAAGACCGCAAGGAGTGGTGGTTTGTTTCGATAAAGGGGTGCCGCAATTTCGCGTCGAGCGATATGCGGAATACAAGGCGGGCCGCGCCGAAACTCCCGATTTATTCAGACAGCAGCTCCCGTTGATCCGCGAGGTTCTCGAAGCTTTGCGCATTCCCATGCTCGACCTCGAAGGCTATGAAGCCGACGATCTTCTGGCGACCTTGACGCGGCGCTGTCGTGAACAAGGCTGTGAGGTCGTTCTGGTTACAGGCGACCGCGATATTTTACAACTGGTGGGTGAGGGCGTCTCGGTCATCATGACTCGCAGGGGGATCTCGGATGTGATCCGTTACGATGCCGCGACTGTCGTTGAACGCTACGGTGTGCCACCGGAGAAATGGACCGACTTTGTCGCGCTCAAGGGCGAAACGTCGGATAACCTGCCGGGCGTCCCGGGAGTCGGTGACAAAACCGCGGCCCAGCTCGTTAACAAATACGGCGACATCGAGCAGGTGATCGCCCATGCCGACGAGCTGACGCCGAAGCTGCGCGACGCCATCAAGGAACGTGCGGAACAAGTTCGGGTCAATAAAGAGCTCGGACATTTGCTCGACGACGTTCGCTTGGAGCTCGACCCGGCGCAACTCCAGCTGGAGCCTTGGGACAGTGAAGCCGTACGCAGCCTGTTCGTATCGCTCGAGTTTCGCAGCCTGCACGAACGGCTGAAGGAGATCCAATTTCACGCTGCAGCGGCGAAACCTACTCTGGACGCCATATCGATTGTCGAAATCAATTCGGAAACGGACTTGCGGCAGGGCGAGACGGTTGCATTTGCCTGGAATGAAAATTGGCTGGCGGTGTGTGACGGGCCAGGCCAGGCGCGAATCTTGCCTTTCGAGGACGCCGTGCAGCGGCTGGCCGGTTGTTTGAAAAATCTAAACTGGCGAAAGATTGCGCATGACGCCAAATTTCTCTACCGCACGGCTCTGAGTGCGGGGACGGAGGTCGAAGGGCTGTACTGCGACACGAAGATAGCCGCTTATCTTCTCGAGCCGGGCTCGAGTTCCGGCTATTCCGTGCGCGACACGGTCGCTCGTTATCTCGGTGTGTCCATTGATGGAGACCAGCCTGAGCCGCAATCTGGCGAACAGGGCACATTGTCCTTTGCCGCCGACGAAAAACAAAGCCTATGCCGGGAGGCCGCGGCAGTTCGCGCGGCCGCTCCGATTATGGAGGAACAACTCCGTGCGCAAGGCATTTGGGAGCTGGCGACGACGCTCGAATTCCCATTGGTTCGAGTGCTCGCACAAATGGAGCACACCGGCATTCTGGTCGACCGGGACTATCTCGAGAAGCTCAATGCCGGCTTCGGCGAAAAGATGATTTATCTGGAGCGTGCGATTCAGGATCTTGCCGGAGAGGAGTTCAATGTCAACTCCAACCTCCAGCTCCAGCGCATTCTTTTTGAAAAGTTGGCCTTGCCCAAGACCCGCAAGATCAAAACCGGCTACTCGACCGATGCCGCGGAGCTCGAGAAGCTTGCCGGCAATCATGCGATCGTCGCTTCGTTGCTCGAGTATCGAGAGGTTTCGAAGCTTAAAAACGGATTTACCGAGATGCTGCTCGGTCTGATCGATGCCAAGACCCAGCGAATCCACACAACCTACGACCAGACCACTGCTGCGACCGGACGGCTGTCATCAACGGCTCCCAACTTACAAAATATTCCGATTCGCGGCGACCTTGGCCGGCAAATCCGTCGCGCTTTCATCGCGCCGCGGGATCACGTCTTGCTCTCCGCTGATTACTCGCAGATCGAGCTTCGGGTGCTTGCCCATCTGTCGGAGGACGAGATGTTTTGCCAAGCGTTTGCGCAAGGTCACGACTTTCACGCGACCATCGCTGCGAAAGTCTACGGTGTCGCTTTGAGCGACGTCACCTCGGCCATGCGCAACCAAGTCAAACAGTTCTCTTATGGAATCGCCTACGGCATGTCCACTTACGGAGTTTCGCAACGACTTGGAGTCGAAATGGACGAAGCGGCAAACTTTGTGGAAACGTACTACGCGCAATTTCCCAAACTGAGAGCATTTCTCGCCCGCCAGGTGGATAAAGCCAAGGTTGACGGGTTCACGACGACGATGTTCGGTCGCCGCCGTTATTTGCCCGAGCTGCTCTCCGCGAATTTCCGGCTGCGGGCATTGGGCGAGCGCATGGCGCTTAACGCGCCTATCCAAGGGAGCGCCGCCGACATCATGAAGATGGCAATGATTCGTGTCGATGCCGCGTTGCGCCAAGAGCGGGTCGCCAAAATGCTCCTAACCGTCCATGATGAGCTGGTTTTCGAAGTGCCCTCAGAAAAGCTCGATCAAGCAAGAACCCTGATCGAAAAAATTATGACTCAAGCCGCTGATTTGCGCTGTGGATTGACCGTGGATCTGCACAGCGGATCCAATTGGGCCGAGGCGCACGCGTAAGAGACTAAATAAAATCAAAATGAAGCTACGACCGGCGTGCAACCCTTCCGGAGCAAAGGAATCGGCCTGTGCTCGACGATGCAAACGGAAGCAGTGCTGGTGAGGTTCCAGTGAAAAGGCCAAGCGCCATCGATGATCATGAAACAGTCGGCTCTAGTGCTTCCGCTCCTGCAGGGCGGCACCTCGGTCGACCCAATCTCATGAGCTTACCTCGTAGTGTGAATAATCCGGCCAGGACTCTTTTCGATTGCATTCGGTCGCATGAACAGGCGTGATCGGGTTCGCGTACGTTATTTTTTACTGGTCAGCGCGCTGATCGTCGCCTGTGGCGGCGATCGGTTCGAGAAGATCCGCAATATCCGTTCTAGCGGAGAAACGATCATTTGTTTCGGGGATAGTCTCACGGAGGGCGTGGGCGCGGGAACGGGCGAGAATTATCCGACGGTTTTATCGCGCCGGTTGGGCATGCCGGTAATCAATGCCGGGAGGCGCGGTGATACGACCGCGCAAGCGTTACAGCGTTTATCCGAGGCCGTATTGCGGAAACGGCCGAGGTTGGTGGTCGTCTTGTTTGGGCGGCA
>JAICHC010000073.1 GCA_025922795.1 Candidatus Binatia bacterium
ACTCCACTACCCCAGTTCCAATGAGGAGCACACCTTTCGACGAAGCTCAGGGCAATCGGCATCAGCATGTGAGTCTTTTTTTTGCAGCCTGCCAGTTAGTGCTCGGCTGCCCAGCACCGCATCCGTGGCAAAATTACCTCTTCGAGAAAAATCTTGATGCATGCAGCTATTGGAATCGCGAACAGCAAGCCCATTATCCCTCCCAATGCGCCGCCAATGATGACGACCACAAGAACCGTAGCCGCGTTCAAATTGGTCTGGCCGCTCTGGATCCAGGGGGTTAGCAACCAACCTTCCAATAGCTGCACTCCAATATAGACCGCGCTTGGCCACAACGCGATCGATAAAAAATTCGCGGTTTGGGCGGCGCCGGATGTCAGCGTGTCGGCGTATTTGAGGAGGATAACGATGGGCCAGCTTACAACCGACAAGTAAGGGACGATATTCAAGAGCCCGGTCAACATTCCAAGAAAAAACCAGTAAGGCACAGCCGTGAAATACCAACCGATCGAAAGAAAAACGCCCATGATGATCGCGATGATCAGTCTGCCGCGGAAGAACTGGCCAATGGCTTTGTCCATGCGGGAGAGAATCTCCACGATCCGTTCTTTTCGGTTCTCCGGCAGGTATTTCGACATGCTCTGGAGGGCGCGGTTAAAGCTCCACGAAAAAAAGAAGAAGTATACGAGAATCAGCGCTGCCGATAGGAGCAGGTAAGAGGTCGTGCTGAAGACCGTGGTCACGATACCCACCGCTTGCCCCGTGGTTTGGAATACCTGGCCCAGAATCTGCTGAGGGTCGAGCTGAAGTTGGCGGAGCGATCGTTCGAGTTGGTTCAAGAGATTACCTGGATGAATGTCGTAAGCGGCGGCCAGGGTGCGCAAGTACTCGGGCAGTCGGCGCGCCAGATCGGTCACCTGGCCCAACAAAAGAGGTCCGAGCCAGGATAGCAGACCGGCAAAGCTGAAGACAAAGATGGCCAAGAGGAGTGCGGCAGTGAGGGGTCGCGGCCAGCGCCATTGCTCCTCCAAGAAAGTTACTACCGGATTAAAAACATGGGCTAGAACAAGCGCGATCAATAACGGCATGAAAATTTCACGGAGCCCGTACAGCAGCCAAAGGGTTGCCGCGATGAAAATCAAGAGAATAAGGTCTCGCGCCGCAGCGATCTGCCAAAGATGTTTGCTGCCAACGTCATCAGCGCGCGGCCGTCTCAATTGCGTCGCCAATGCTTCCGTCTTTTCTGGTTTTTGGATTTCGCTCTTCATCTGCCAGCGCCTCGCTCACTGTCACGAAAGCGGTCCTCTTTTAGGCTTTACGATCTCCTCTCCGGCTGATATTCGCCGAGCTTGGCGCTCAGTTGTTGCTCTTTGCCATCCCGAATAACCGTGAGCTTCACTTCAGTGCCGGGCTGGGTGCCGGCTACCCGATTGCGCAGGCTATTACCATCTTGGACAGGTTCGCCGTTGAATGCCGTGATCACGTCTCCTTGACGGAGTCCCGCTTGCGCCGCGGCGCTGTTTGGACTTACCGAGTTGACAATGATGCCCTTCGCCTCTGAAAGCTTCAAGCTCGCGGCGATTTCCGGTGTCACCGGCTGGATTCCGATTCCGAGCGCGCCGCGCTGTACTTTGCCGGTCTTGATCAACTGCTCCGTGACATTGTTCACCATATTGGCCGGGATGGCGAAACCGATGCCGATGTTAGTGCCGGTGGGCGAGAGGATCTGCGAGTTAATACCGACGAGCTGTCCGGTCGTGTTAACCAGCGCGCCGCCTGAATTGCCCTGGTTTATTGGCGCGTCGGTTTGGAGAAAATCTTCAAAGCTGCCGTCGCTCAAGCCGGTTGACCGGCCTTTGGCACTGACGATCCCCGCTGTAACGGTTTGCCCGATGCCGAGCGGGTTCCCGACGGCGAGAACGACATCGCCCACCCGCGCCTTGTCGGAGTCGGCGAGCGCAAGCACGGGCAGCTTATCGGCGGCGATCTTTATCACCGCTAGATCGCTGGGCGGATCCGAGCCGACGACTTTTGCGTGGAAGACCCGATGGTCAGGCGTCTCGATTTTGATCGCCTCGGCGCCGTCGATTACGTGATGATTGGTCACAATGTAGCCGTCGGGCTTGACGATGACGCCGGATCCCAAACCTATCTGGGACCGTGGTGACCCCCGCTGTGCTCCCTCGAACAGGCCGCCAAAGAAGTCACGAAAGAGCGGATCATTGAAGAAAGGATGCTGGCGCGGCGCACGCACGCGCTTTTCGGCGCGGATCGTGACGACCGCCGGAGCCACGTTGGCGACGACCTCGGCATAGGAGCTCCGCGGCATGGCAACGCTCTCATTAGCAGGGGCTTTTGCCGCAGGCTCAGATAGCGATGGAGCTTTTTCAGTTCTCTCCGGCTCCGGCTTTTGGCAGGCAGCCAGGAAAATAAGCAGACTCACAAACAGCAAATATTTGCATCGGCCTGCCGCCGTCCTGACAGGCGCGAGACTGACGAGTCGTTCGACGGTCCACGCAGTGCGGGCGGAGTAACCGGTTATTGAGCTGACCGATTTGCAACAAATGTGAAGAATTGGCTCCATGTCGCACCTATCCCAGGTAAAAAGTTCTATTTCAGTCAAAAGCAAACAATATACCCCTAAAGATGGAACGGTGGATATTTGGCAAAACTCGATTTCAAAGGGATTCTCCCTGAGACATTCAACGTAGAGGGAATTTTCTTGTCAACCTTGAAGACTCGGTCATAACGTTTCCCACCTTTAGGACAGGGAGGCTCGGCTCAATCGCCGCTGCTGGTGAATGGCAAGATGTTCTCTTTCAAAACCTGCATTCACTTGGCCAGAGCCCACTTGATCTCCAGAAACCTCAGCAAGCCTGTTTGAGTGATCATGCCCATCATCTGATCCCCACGCATGACCAGAAGCCGAGCGATGTTCTCTTGTGACATTTTTCCTCAAAGCTTCTATCAAAGGGGTTTCCGGGGAAATCGTCATCGCTCGGTTAACCGGTGCCATCACCTGCTCGACCTTCTTTTCAGTCTGCTCTTCTTCCGAGAAGTCCTTCACGTTGGCAAGAGAGATCATGCCCGACACCTTTCCGTCGGTCGTTACCGGAAACCCGCGATAACCGTAGCGCAGGAAATAATCGGCGATGAGTTGCTTGAGGGATAGGTCCGGTGGGGCGGTCACGACATCCCGAATCATGACATCCTCCACCCTGGCGCCTTCCAAAGATTTCGTCATCATCAACTCCTTATAACCTGCTTCGGCCATTCCCCGGAGAAACATGCCGATGAAAATGAGCCATAGACCGCCGACCAGCGCGCTGGAAAAGATCTGGACGCCGCCGAGAATCATGAGCACGACGGCAAATCCCTTGCCGATGTCGGAGGCCAGCCGGGTCGCTTTGATCATGGAACCGGTTTTCCACCACCAGAAGGCGCGAAAGACTCGGCCGCCGTCCAACGGGAAGCCTGGAATGAGATTGAATATACCGACAGCAATGTTAATCCAGACGAGATAGCCGAACATCTCCACAATGATCGAAGACTGGTCGCCTCGGAGCGCGCTTTGAATCAGCCAAAATAGCAATGCCAGAGCGAAGCTGGTGAGCGGCCCCACGATTGCGATCTTGAATTCCGTTTTGGGATCGCCGGCTTCTTCAGAAAGCCGCGCCATGCCGCCAAAAATGAACAGAGTAATCTCAGAGATTTTTATCCCGGAGCGAATTGCCATGAATGAATGAGACAGCTCATGAGCGATCACCGAAATAAAAAACAGCAGGGCAGCCAAAAATCCCGCCAGCCAATAAGTCTGGGCCGTCTGGTCGGGGTAGACCATCGGAAAATACCCGGCCGAGAGACTCCAGAGCAGGAGGCCAAAGACAATGAACCAGGAGTAATCGAGAATGATCTGAATGCCTCCTATCTTCATGAGCTTCAGTCCCGGTTTCTTTTCAGCTACGGCATCCGTCATAAAGACCTCGTGTGATTTTGGATTTTGGATTTCCGATTTTCGATTTCGAAATCCTAACGTCTGCGTTCCGACCTCTGACTTCCGGCCTCTGATCCTGACTTCTGATCTCTGGTTTCTGACTTCTGCCTGTTCTGTGCCCGTCTATCGCGGCCTATGAGTAATCGCAGAAGGGAGCGGCTCTTCTCGCGAATTTCTCCAGGTGCCGACGAGCGCGCCTGCTAGGGTCAGGCCGGCCAACGCGAGCCACTTCCGATTCCTGCTCATCCACATCTGAACACTGCAGTCCTTAGAGCGCGCATCGAAACTGCCATGCGCGCCGTGATCGCCGGGAAGAGGCGCCCATAGATTGTCGCGACGGTCGGGCTCGACCGGCTCGTCGGTTTGCTGAGAGTTATAACCGTTGCGGGCGAGATACCAATCGGCAAAACGCGGCGCGATCTTGTTGCCTACGATGGCCTTGACAGTGGGCCATCCGACATAGACCTGCGATCGCTCTTGGTGGGCAACCCAGTAAATGGCGTCTGCGGCCACCTCCGGCTGAAAGATCGGCGGCACAGGCTGCGGTTTTCGTGGAAGACGGCTTTTAACCCAGGAAAATTGCGGCGTGTTCAGGGCCGGCATGTGCAACTCGATAACCTTCACCTTACGGCCGTCGTGAAGCAGCTCGCAGCGCAGCGCGTCGGTGAATCCCTGGATCGCGTGCTTGGCTCCACAGTAAGCCGCTTGCAAGGGAATGCCGCGATAGGCGAGGGCGGAGCCCACTTGCACAATCACTCCGTGGTCGCGCGGCAGCATGCGTTTAAGCGCGGACAGCGTCCCGTAGACATAGCCCAAATAACTGACTTCCGTGACGCGCTTGAATTCCTCGGGAAGCATTTCTTTGATCGGCGAGAAAACCGAGACCATCGCGTTGTTAATCCAGACGTCGATTGCGCCAAACCGCTCTTCGACGGCCGCCGCCGCCGCTTCGATTTGCTCAGGCTGCGCAACATCCGCCGGTAGGACGAGAGCCTGACCGCCGGCGTTCTCTACATCCCGGCGTGCTCCCTCAAGCCCGTCGCGCCCGCGCGCAACCAATCCCATGTTGGCGCCACGTTGGGCAAATGCGCGCGCCGTCGCTCGCCCAACGCCCGCCGATGCTCCGGTTATGACGACGACTTCAGGTTTATTCATGGTGGCGTGTACCTCTCAGCTGCAGGAAAGGCATTTGTTACCGACGAGCGCGCGTGCGAAACGAGTCAACGTAAAGACCACTCACCGCGGCCATAAAGGGTTCAAAGTCCGCAACCCTGCAGCGGCCGACGTTGGTTCACTTGGTCTCCGGTTCAGGACAGCCTGTTATCACCGTACGTCTTTGCGGTCCTGCTCATCCGCCGTCCTTCGCGCCTCCTGACTCCGTTCTCCTTCGCCATTGCTTAAGAGATCATTCCGAATGCGAAGCGGCGGCAGGCCGACGATGTCGAAAGTGGCTGAAGCAACGCCGATGCCCGCTTCATCCAAGGCAAGCAAGATGTCCCGGCTCATGGCGTCTTTCACCACGCGTGTCCCGTGCTCTTTAACGATAAAGCGCACGGTCAGCTCCAGCCAGTTATCCGTCAAGCGATAATAAACCTTGGGCTTCATCTCCGCGGGTTTGACAAAATAGCGCCGCTGCATCTCGCGCAAGGCGTCCTCACTCATACTGGAAATCGGCACGGTGTGACGTGTAGCCACTTCCAGGAGTATGTTCTCGGCGCGCCGGCGGTCCGCAGTGTAGGTGATCGGCAGACTCAGCTCTTCCCAGATATAGGGAAAATCGCGCGTATAGTTGTAAACCGGCTGGTCGAAGATTTTGTCGTTGCTGACCGTGACGATCCGGCCGGTATATTCGCGGCTCTTCACCCACATGGCCGGGTCGGCGCCTTGCACCGGCGGCGGTTGGCCCATCTCCATGATCGTGGTCTGAATAAAGCCCAACCCGATCACGTCCCCGCGCACGCCACCCATGGTGATTCGGTCGCCGACATTGAAGTTCTTGCCGCGCAAGATGACAAAATATCCCGCGACGGCTGTCACCACCTTTTGCAAAGCAAACGCCAGTCCGGCAGTCACTAAACCCAGAGCGGTCGCCAGGCGAGTCGGATCGTCGAACCAGATGGAAAGTATGCCTAGAAGTAACAACGCCGCCGTTGTGATATGGATCGCCTGCCGTGTCCAAAATGCGATCCGTTCATTACCGCGACCTCGCAGTACGAAACCCGCTAGCGCGCGAAGCGCGCGAGTCAGGAGAAAAAGAACCAGGATAAAGACGACAGTAAATAAAAGCTTGCTGCCGTTTTCGACATTAAAGCCGACGAGCTTAATGCCTAAAAGCTCCACGCTTCGGTTCTCGCCAACCAACCGAATGAAGTCGTTCACGAAAATCTCCTCAGCGCGTTATCAAGGCTTGGAATCTGGTAACCGTCGATCCTGCTGAAGACAAAAGTTGCACCATGCTAAACGCTGTGGGCTAAGGATTTAGATTGCAACCCTCGACGCTTTGCGCCCATGTAAGCCGCTTGAACTAAGCAGGTGGCCGCGAATACGAGGAAAATGATCCTGACTGCGGGGATGCACCTGATCGCATACTCCTCAGGCTTTGCGAGGCGCACCGATTAGGTACGCAAGCAGCATGCCCGTGACTGCCGATCTCTGCCTCTGCCTCTTATGGCGGTGGCGTGGTCGCGGTGAGGTTTGCCGATAACTTCGGTGTTGTGGAGTGGTAACGCGCTTTGGGTTGGAGCTTCACGCGCGGAGATCTTCGTCCTAAAACTAAAGCACAGTCGGCTTCACTGTTTCGTTTGCGGGACAGAAATTCGGAAGGTCGTGACTTGCACATGTTGTGGCACTTCACTTGCTTTTACTTCACTTGCTTTTTAAGGTTTTGCCGAGCGGGCCGAAGCGGCCTCCGTCGAGTCCGGCGGTTAGAGGTTAGCTCCAAGCATAGAAAGAACTCGTGTTTGGCAAAGGGTAATAGAGCGACATGGCCTATCGTCCCTCGCGCCGTGTAATCGTTTCAACGGTTATCATTCTGTTCGTTGTCGGCGCGTTCATTGTCATACTGCCGGAACTCGGTCGGCGCGCGGCCGTGAAGCGGCTCGAACGCGTCTTCACGGTACCCGTCAGCATTGACGACGTTGACCTAAACCTTTTTACCGGCCGCGCCAGGATTGAAAATCTCACCATCGGCAATAATAGCTCCCGTCCGATGCTGCGCCTGCCGGCCGCTACCATCGAATTCTCGCGCGCTGCCTTGCTAACCGGGCAGATCGATTTGGCAGCTATGGTTCTGCGCAATCCCGAGCTGCGTGTCGAGCGCACGGGTCCGGACAGCTACAACATCATCGAAGCCGTGCGCCGTTCGGCCAAAACCTCACAAGACAATCAGGACGCGGCTGTCGCGTTCAGAATCAGCCGGCTGCAGATTGAGAGCGGCCAGATCGTCTTTGTCGATCACACCCAAGAGCCGGACTATGAACTAACGTTAGATTCGCTTAACTTTGCTGCAGGACCGATTTCGACTTTGCCGCAAGTGAGCGCCACGCCGACAACATTCAAGGCAGGGCTTAGGATCGGCGATGGCTCGATCACTGTCGCGGGGTCGACCAAAGAGCTGGCCCAGCCTACGATGGTGGGAGTCACGGCAGAGATCAGTAACGTAGAGCTACAGGCGTTCCATGTCTATCTACCGTATGGCGGCAGGCTCAATGTTAAGGACAGCGTGTTGAACGGCCAAGCGCGGTACGTGATTACAAAAGACAGCGACAAAATCGGCGAACATTATCTTGACGCGGATCTGAAAATCAGCGGCGCCGGTCTCACGTCCGTCCCACCCGCTCGGCCGATTCTTCAGGTCTCAGGACTGGCCGCCCGGGACATTCATATCGATTTTCTGGCGAACAGGGCCGTTGTCGGCGCATTGGCAATCGCAGAGCCGTACCTGCTAGTCGCGCGCGATGCCGCGGGATTTAATTTTCAGCAGTTCTCACCCATTAGCGGGGCGAATACCCGTCGCCGGGAGGATACGGCCGGCAAACAGATGTCCGTGTCCATCAAGCGCGTCGAAACCGAAAACAGCGCGATTGAGTTTGTGGATCAAACGGTAAATCCGAACGTAAATAGTTTATTCGAGGATCTGGACCTGGTGGCGAATAACGTGCAGGTCTCGCCGAATTTTGCGGCCGCACAAATCGAAGCCGAAGCGCGATTGGATAACGGTTCAATACGGATAACAGGCAACTTGAGCGATCAATCGTCCGCCGGAGAGTTTGCGATAGCCGGCGCAGGCCTTCCCTTCCAGCCGTTTCGCGGTTATTTGGATCAGCTCTTCAGTTCAGCCAGTTCGAGCGGCGAGCGTCTCAGCGGTGAGTTGAAACTTGTCATTGACCCGAAAATGACCGCCGACGGCGGCGTAGAAATCACCGGGACTCTTCACGGTGAAGCCATGGCACTGAGATTCCCGGACCAGAATGATCCTTTTTTGACGACGCAGCGCCTGGCGGTTGATCTCAGAACTATAAGGGTCGGATCAAATCCGCGGGTAGATATCGATGAGATCAAGTTTACCGGAGCGAACCTTAGCATAGTGCGGAATAGGGACGGCAGTCTCAATTTAACCCGTTTATGGGCGGCCAGTGAGAAGCAAAACGCGGAGCCGGCCCAACAGGAGCGTGCAAGCGCAAACGAGACAGGAACGGACGTGGCCATCCGTCTCATCACTATCGAAAAGAGTGACATCGGCATCGTGGATAGGAGCGTCTCGCCCAACTACGATACCAACCTCACCCGGGTGAGCGGAAAATTAACCGATCTGCGGCCAAAGGCGCGCCGCGCCGCAGTGGATCTTCAAGGGGTGCTGGGGGATTCGGCGAACTTGAGCTTGAGCGGCTGGTTTATCCCGTTCACAAACGAACCCAACATGCATCTTGCCGGTACAATTCGCAGCTACGCCCTTCCGCCGCTCAATCCCTACGCAACCCAGTACGTCAGCCACCGTATACAAAGAGGCCAGATCACGATGGAC
>JAICHC010000074.1 GCA_025922795.1 Candidatus Binatia bacterium
GCAGCGGCGTGCGAAACGGTACAATGTAGGGGTCGGAAATCATAATCTCGCGCGCGTGAATCTTGTTCTTCTCCGCCTTCGGCGCATCGCGCTTGACGCGGTGATGCAAGTCACGCTCTGATACGATGCCGATCACCTTGCCATTCTCTTGCACGGGCAAATGACGGATATTGTGCTCCTCCATCATGTGCTCCAGGGTCTCCGCCGTGTCGTCCGCTCCGACGAAGTACGGAAACGAGGTCATCACGGCCCCGACGATCGGCATTCTTCTGCGTTTTTTGAGTGACGCCATGCGGACCTCACACCTGACGATCACATAGATTCCGATCACTGGGTTTCATCGCTACGCCGCGGTCGTATCGAGAAACTCGCTCACTAATGCGACTTCCTGCACCGAGCCGTAAACTGCCCGCACGCTATAAGCTCTGGCACCGCGTTTTGAGGTAATGACTTTATGAATCTCCGTTCCTTTGAAATGAACGCCGGTCCAGTCTTCGATGGCGACGCCGGCCGATATCTCTCCGGACGCGATCAGTCGATGATAAGATGGACGGCGCTGCGCTTCGCCGTCATAGTGCGGGCAGCAGCTGCCCGGGAGAATACCCAAGCAGGCGAGCGGCCTGAGCCCATCGGAAAAGGAATCGGTCAAGCCCTGCTCGAACCAGCAGATCGCGCCCGCGCTTACGCCTGTCAGCACGATGCCGGACTGCCACGCCTCGCGGAGGATTTCCGGCATGCCCCAGTCGTGCCACACCGCCAGTAGGCTTTTGGTGTTCCCGCCGCCGACGTAGATGATGTCCTGACTCAGCAGGAACGAGCGCAGATCGGGAGTGCGTTTAAAAAAGGTCAGCACCGAAGGCCGGCAGTTGAGCTTTAAGAACGCGGCGTAGAAGCTCGAAACGTAATGATCTGGCTCGCCGCTCGCCGTCGGTAAGAATGCAATCCGCGCATTTTCGCGGCCGCTCTGGCGGATAATGTATTTTTCCAACTCCAGGTTCTCGGAATCGCGATAAAATCCGCCGCCGCCGATCGGAATGATCTGTTTTACCCGGTCCGACATCGATCCGTCCGTCCAACCATTGATGATCCGCGACGATAAAGGAGAGCCGACGTCAACGCAACAGGAGCGGCGAACCGATCTATTAATGAATTCATTGGCACGTAGACATGTGACATAGGCGGCGTGCTTCGGGTCAAGCCCTTCCGAACGCAGTCAATGGGCCTGTGCCTTGTAGGCCACCACGCCATCCTCCCGAAGGGTGCTCATTTAGGGGCTCGGGCGGGAACGCGACCGGTACCTTCCTGTTCCCGCGTTCTCCAGGGCTCGTCCCTCGATTGCCTGATGACTACTTACTTTTGAACTCCCTAATAAGTCCTTAGCGCCGGCGGCGCCTCGGCTTCCGCCTTGCAGTCGCTTGCGCAGCGCCGGTTTTCCGGCCGCCGTGCTGTACCGTCTCATCCGGGGTTTCGCAACTTTCGGGCAGAATCTTACCGGCTAGTCGCCGCAGCCTCGTCGCGGTCGTGGCAGCCGCTTTGGCTCGCTTCGCTGCACGCCGCGTTGCACCCTTGGCCTCAAAGAATAGCGCGAGCAAACAGCATTGCTGGGCGACTGACTCGAGCTCCTTGGGCGCGACCTGGAGATGACTCAGCGCATCCGCGTAGCGTTGATACACCTGCTCAAACGTTTTCTCGTACTGAACACCCTCTCCGCCCAAAGCTCCTTGGCACAATGATCCGACAAGAAAGGCGTCCGCCGCGGTAACCGCGCTCCAAACATCCGGCGACCGCGAGAATCTTTCATTGGCTCGCTCGGCGTAACCGAGACAATCAGCCACGCCGGCTTGGTACTTTCCTTCTAACGCCCGCAACGACAAAGCATTGAGCGCTGGATAGGGATCGAATTGTGTGTCGCTCCACTTCCGAGACGCGATCTCGTAGGCGGTGAGACTCGCCTCGATGGCCTCGTTAAATCCTTTAACAGTGGCTGCGGAGGCGTCGCCGGTCACGATTCTGCGTGCGTAGATGGCAGCCTTGCGCTTGTAGGCGCTGGCGATCAATGACGCGCGCTCCCCATTCGTTGGCGATCCAGCCGCATGACGATCGCCGCCGGTATCGTCCGCTCCCGCGGCCATCTTGTTTAGATTATGCAACCGCGCAATAGCGCGTTCGGCCAGATCGGGATCGCCTTTGCTGTCCGCCAGGCGCGATTCCAGGTTGGCCAGCTGCTCGACAGCAGCGATGGGCACATGCCCTAACTTGTCCTCGGCTACAATCGCCGCGCTGTATAACTTGCACGTCTCTTCGAAGTATTCGTCACCGAGCAAAGCGTACGTCTGGGCGACTTCAAAACTCACTGCCGGACGGCTGAGCCAGCCGCTCGGGCAGCGGTTAAGAAGCTGTTTTAGTTGAGCAACGATGCTCGCCGCGTCCGTCTTGGTCACCGCCTGCGAGTGCCGGTAAATGCTCAGGCGAACCCGACGAATCTGATCGACCAGCTCTTCGAGCGCGACAAACTTGCCGAGGTCGCTGGTGTGGCTGCTCGACTCGGCGCGCGGGTCCACCCGCCAGCCCGGATCGCCGTAGGCTTGATAGGCGCCCCAGGTGATGCTGCTGCCATGTTTTTGATAAGTTTCTCGACGCGCTTCGAATACGGCATCGCCGAACTGCAACTTGTCCCGGAGAATGGCGCGATAAAACGTTTCGGCAAAAGTATACGCCGCGTCATCATCGACCGCCCAACCCGCGGCGATAACGCAGCGCACGCCGATCTCGATCAGCTCGCGGGAGATGCTGTATGCCAAACGGTTATATGCCACGGGCAAGGGATTGCCCTGAGCCAGATGGCAGCAATTGAGAAATACCAGATCCGGCACAATCTCCATTTGGCTGATCTCGGCGGCGCCGAGCAACAATCCATCGGAGAGTACGACGCCGGTACGGGCGAGCCCGTCCGCCGCCGGCGCTTCGAACAGTCCGTGCGCCGCGATATGCACGATGCGATAGGGCCTCTGGTAAAGCGGGGTGAGGACGTCGAGCGCGCTGCGCCCTTGGCCGATCGTTGATTCGACTTGATAGCCCTGGCGGCTCAACGCCTCGACCACCACTTCCGCCTCTTCCTCGGCGCCTGCAAGCGAGTCCAAGCCTTCCGCCGGTTGCCGATCCGGATGCGGAAACATCTTGAAAAAATTTTCCGTGGACGGGTTGCCGACGACGTAAGCGACCGGCTGCAACGTCTGACGCACGTGGCGCCGGAACGTGCTCGATGACAGTTGCCTGATGATACTCGCGCGGACCGCGAGCGGCTCCTGATCCGCGAGCATCAGCTCCCAGGGTAAATTCGCCGTGTAGCCGTCCAGCACGAGCACGATGCGAGCGAGCCGCCGCGCCGCATCTTTGAACTCATGCGGCACCATCAGTTGGAAGAGCGTCCGGCAAAACTCCGGCTGAGAGCTGTGCACCTGGATCTGGCGGGCCACGAGCGATTCCAGCAAACCCGGCTGGCGCTGTTGGACGATGGTTTCAGCACGCGCGCGCTGGCCGACGTGCACGAAGCGCAATCGCTCGGCGATCGCTGCCTGTGGCCGCATCGTGGCGCCCTCCTCGCGTCGCGGCGCGCCGGCCGATTCCCTGGAAATGTCATCGACGCCGCTCTCGGCGTTGGTGACGATCAGGCGCGGCCAGTGCGCGATCACGCGACTATCGTCGAGTCGTTGCCGGATGCCCATCCCACGGTCCAACTCCTGCGACACCTTCAGACGAACGCCGAGATGATCGATACTCTTGTTGAGCTTCACGGCGAGTTCCCTGAGCGCGTGCATGGCCGATATCGCGCTGTCGAGATAGAGCTCGACGATCTCCAACGTGCCGATGCTCAAGGAGTCCGCCGTGGACTGTTTGAATTTGACGTTGGCCTCGGCCACGCCTCGAATCAGCGCTTCGACCGAATCCGAGATCGTAAGATTCGCGGTGGAATTGTAGCCCAGCAACAAAGTGGATAGCGAAATCTCTCCGCTGCGCCGGCCGCTGCAGTCGACGTATTCGAGAAGATAGCGCAGCGCGCCGGCGCGCACCGCTTCGGTCAACGTATTCGCCGACAAGGTGCCATCGTACTGGCCCAAGCCGGTCACCACCGTGCCGCAAAGACTGCCGCGAAGTCGTTCAGCATCGTTGGGCGGGCGCAGTACGACGACCGCGGTGCCGACCGGTCCGGCATAAAGACCCAGGTTGTACCGTTCGGATAACGCATGATCGACGAGGTCGCGATCGATGATCGATTCAGCGCCGGAGATCGTGTCTTGTTCGTAGTGGCCGACCATGATCGGTTGGGTCACGAAACGGAGATCCATCGCCTTGACTTTGACTTCCAGCGTCGTCAGGGGCGCCTGCATGCCTTTGTGTTTGGATCTACCCATCAGCGGATGAGCGGCTTCTTCGGGCATCGGGTAGCGCGGCGGCCCCGGTTCGTAGGCGATCGGCTTTCTCGCCTTGAGGTCACGCTCAGCCGGCGGCGTATCCATCAATCCGGCGCTTGCGCCGGTGCGGAGCAACTCCTCCAAGGCGCCGAAATAGTCATCCGTATCAGCCAGATCGCCATGCAACGCGGGCATGTAGTAGCGCCTGCTGATACCGTCGATGGCGCCGGATTTCCAGGTGACCGTGCCGTCTCCCTCTGCCGTGCCGATCATTTTCCAACGGCCGTCGACTTTTTCCAGGCCGCACGCTGTCAGCGGCGCGCAGCCGTGCACGTAGAAAGTTTTGTCCCTGTGGTGTTCAGGCAAAACCGGCGTCGCCGCGCCGTCGCGATTCCACAGCCACTTCCCTTCATCGAGCGCCGCCCCGCTCGGAAGCGCCGCCACCTGGTCGCCGAACCAAAAATCCTCCATCTCGTCTTTGAGCCCGCGCCACAGTTCGGCGCGAAAGTAACTGTCGAATTGCACACCGCCGACGTCTTGAAAGCCGGGTTTCGGCAAGAGCTGCAATGCGCCGCGGAACTCGGCGATAATGTCGAGAATCGTCTGCAGATCATTTCTCAAATCGAGCCGGGCGAGATCACGGAGCGTACCGGACTTGCCGATCAGCGCCTCGACCATCGAGTGCGCGCCCTGATTCGGCGTACCGAGCATGATGAAGCGTGCGCCGTCGCGGCCCATGAGATCTTCCCAAAGCTCGCGATGCTTATGAATCAAAGCGCGCACGACCAAACCACCCATGCTGTGGGCGAGCAGCCGAATCGGCCGTTGGGAATCATTTGTCTGAACGAGCAGCGTACGCAGAAATGTTTGCAGCCCATCGGCGAGAACATCCAGCGGCAGGCGCCAGTCGTAAGGCCAGCGCTCGACTCTGTGCGAGTCCATCAGGAACTCGCACAGAGCTCCGTAGGACATGTCGAACAGTTTTTCGGCCGTGATGCCGTCGCCCGCTGATGTTCCGGTGCCGGCACGCCATCGAATCTCGCGGAGGCCACCGGAGGCGACGTCGGATAAATCGAACCAGATGCGATCATCTTCATTGTGCCACAGATGGGAGCCCATGATACCCGGCAGAACGACGACGATGGGTAAACTCTTTTCCGCCTCCTCCCCGCCGCGGCTCCGGCGAATCGCCGCAGAGCGGCTCTTTTCCTCGGCCAGAGTCGGCTCGCGCAGATCGCCGGGCACCGGTTTGAATAGCTCAATCCGCTCGACCGCATCTGCAACTATCCAGTCCCGCAGCGCCGCGCGGCTGTCGTCATTTTGAAAATAACGGAAGTGCGAAGTCGTCGGTCCTTGATCGAAAAAAGCCCGGCCGTTGGCACGGCGGGCGATGCCGCCATACATGGAGCCGGTGTCGACCACCAAGTCGTTGTCGACGCCGCTGAAAAACGCATAATCGGTGAACAGCACCCCCAGCCGCTTGAGTAGACCGCCACCCGTGATATCGCCCGCGATCACCGCGATCTGCGTCGTTTTTTGAGGTTGAGCCGATGCCAGGAAACGCGCCATCGGCGACTCCGGCAGCATCGCCTCGATACCCGGCACCAGGTTCGCGTTGGTGCGATTCTTGGCGATTTCAAGCACGATCCGCTTGACCGCGTAGAAGAGCGGATTGCCGTAGAGGTAAGGCACGCGGCCGATCAGGGTCAGCAGCGCGGACAGAAAAATGTCTATGTTGCCCGACGCCAGCAGGGTGCCACGCGCCGGGCACGCCACGCGCACGTAGCGCTGCACGACGAACTGTTTGTCTGCCAGCAGCTTTCGCAGATCGCGCAGCCGCGCGCGCTCTTGCTCGTGCGCCTTGGCGACCTCCTGTCGTACTCGTTCCCGCTCGTCTTCGGAAACATCGCCGGGCTCCGGCAGCTCCGTTCTGAATCCTTCGATCAGCTCATCGGTAAAATCCTGCAGGCATAGTAGATCGCCAATCAATCCACCGCGCGAATGTCCGATCAGATTTATTTGGGCGCCTTTAGGCAACTTGGTCGCAAGCTCGATGGCGTTCTCGATCGGACTCTCGGAAAATGTGCGATGCTCGAAGGCGTAGATGCGGTCGCCGAATTTGCGTTGGAACGCGTGCCAATCGCTAGCGGAAACTTTTTGCAGGTCGCCGAAGCTTCCGGTGCCCGATGATGCGGTGCCATGAATGAACACTAACAGCGGCCCTTCTTTAGCGTCATTCGCGAGATCCTGGTCGTCGGCGTTCAAAAGGTCGACCGCTTCGCCCGTGCCCTGCGGCCAGCGATATAGGCCCGGTTTGTGATCGAGACGATTTTCGATCGCCCACATAAGCGCTTTGGTGCCGAGCCAAGTGACGCCCAGCTCGGGATAGGCCTGGATCTTCTCTTCGGCTTTCACGCCAAGCCACTCGGCCGCTTTGCGCTTGGCCGCCTCGATGATCGGATCGGCGACGTCCCCCACGGTCAGAGTAAACACTCGAGACACCAAATCGCTGATCGTATCGCCGATCACTCCGCGCGTCGCTTCACCGCGTTCGCGCAGCGCGTCAAGCTTGACCGTGCCGTCCGCATCAACGGCCCTCGGATTTACTCGTTGCAGCGACTCTTTGAGTTTCGTTGCGCTGGTGATGACGGTCACGCCGTCCGCCATCTCGAGTACGACGACTTGGCCGTCTTTGGCCTGAACGGTTTTCGCGATCGCGCCCTCGGGAGTCGACCGCGCCCGCGCGCTGAGGTCGAAAGCCGCTTCGATTTTCAGATAGCCGTCGGGGAAAAACTCCCCTGCCTTGGCGCTGTCAGCGCCGCGCGTCGCAGCACGCAAAGCAGCGGGCAAAATGGGATTGCTGATCGGACGACCGCTGAGTTTGAGCGAAATGTCATGCGCCATGCCACGCTCCTTGCAAAACCGTGCGGTGAATCGGCGCGATCTCGGCCCGAGGAAGACTGATCGCGGCAATTCGGAATACCATCGGCAAAGCTGTCTGAATTCCGGCTATTATAATTCACCCTAGCCGGTCCGGGAACCACGAAATTCCGCCGCTGCTGTGGCTTATCTCGCGATCGAGAACAGTCTCGCGAGCAATTTGAACGGTATCAGCGGGAATAAGAGCCGCTCAAATTGCCAGACGGGAGCGCCCGGACTGGCCAGGACAAAATGTCGGTGTGTTTGTGATTCGTCGCAACAGTCTTCACCGTCATCCTGAATGAACGTGAAGGATCTGCTTTCATCCGCAAACGGGCCATCGTTAGAGAAAAATAGATCCTTCGTCCCTTCAGCGATGACCGTCGCCGAACGCTGGTCAAGGCGGGACAATCTTCAACGGCGGACGTAAAAGCGCACCATGGTACCCCCCTCGATCAGAGTGAGCCGGGGATTTTCATGCACGAGCGCGTTTGATCCCCGGCACGTCGACGATACGCCACTGGCCGGGCCTCGGTGGATTTTCTATCTGGGCCACCATCGCTCGAATAAACTGCTCGATGGTCAATAAACCGAGTCGTTCGGCGGTCGCCCGGGTGGCGGGGAAAAATTCAGCGAGCTTGTACAGCGGCACGATCAGTCTGGGCCATCGGTGGCCCGGACCGAGAATATACCACGGCCGCAGGATGGTCGCCGTCAATTTCGCTTCACGAATCATCGTCTCGCCAAGCGTCCGCACCCAAAGATAGGACTGCATGATCGGCGCCGGCTGAGCGACGCTGACGTAAACCAAATGTGAAACGGCCGATTGCTTCGCCGCGCCGACAGTGGCACGAATGGAGATCAGATCGACTTTTTCAAATTGATCGGCCTTGCTCGGGGTCGGATGCGGAGTTCCAACCAGATGCACGACGGTATCACCGTCGCGCAACGACGCCGCGACCGACGCTTGATCGAGTGCGTCGCCGACCACCGGCATTGCACCTGTCGGCACGCGCGCCGCGGACTGCGCCCGTGTCAGCACGCGGACGCGGTGACCGCGGCCCAGTAAGACGGGAATCAGGTTGCGGCCGATGTAACCGGTACCGCCGGTAATAAAAATATCGAGCGGTGTGGCCATACTGTTCATGCGAGGCGAAAATGGCTTGCCGGCGCTACCCGAGGGGCGGCAGACGGTTATTCTGCGGCTCGTAATCCCGGTCTTGTTTGCGGCGCCGCTGCACGGAATCGTCGATCGTTTCGTTACCGAAGCGCGTCGCGCCGATGGCGCGATAGTGGCGTGGATTTTTACGCGCGTAAATCCCGCCGAGGAACTCGGCGTAAGAATCGGTAAACTCGCCGAGATAATTGTTGGCTTGAACCTGCACGCCATCCAGCCCCAAACCGAGCGCGCTTGCTTTGTCCTGTATCCACCGCACCGTCATGTCCGAAAGCCGGCGGTCCTCGTAACCGCCGCCCGCGTCGCAATGGGCGCCGAGAAACCAGCGCTGCTCCATCGTCTGCGGCGGCGCAGCGTCGGGATTCCACCGACAGGCATCGTAATCGTGGCGATGCTCGTCGACGGCCAACGCATGATACGCGTTTTCAACGATGCTGCTCAGCTTGGTGTCATGAAATTCATAGAACTTCATATTGAACAGATTCAGAACATCCAC
>JAICHC010000075.1 GCA_025922795.1 Candidatus Binatia bacterium
CCGGTTGCCAGCGTCAGGTCATGACGCTGCGCGCCATGACTGACGCCGCGCTCGAGTCCCTCACGTGGCTCGCTGATCTTCAGCGAGACAAGACCAACGGCGGTCATTTTGTGCCGATCGGCTCCAACGGTTTTTATCGGCGCGGCGCTGAACGTGCCCGCTTCGATCAGCAGCCGGTGGAAGCTCAAGGCATGGTGTCTGCTTGCCTCGAAGCGCATCGGATCACCGGTGACAAGAACTGGTACAAGGAGGCGCGGCGCGCCTTCGACTGGTTCCTGGGCCGCAACGATCTTAATCTTGCTATTTACGACCCGACGACGGGCGGTTGTCGAGATGGTTTGCATCCCGACCGGCCGAACGAAAATCAGGGCGCGGAGTCTTCCCTGGCCTTTCTTCAGGCCGTGCTGGAGCTGCGTCTGGCTGAAAATACACTCCTGACCGTGGAGGCAGGATCTTGATGGCCAATCACCAGGTCGAACTCTTTCAACGTCACATACACAACCCCATTTTAACCGCCGCCGATTGGCCCTACCCAGTAAATAGCGTTTTTAACCCAGGCGCCACATTACTGCCTGACGGCACGACGCTGCTGTTATGCCGCGTGGAAGATCGCCGGGGACATTCTCATTTTTGTGTCGCCCGCTCGGTCAACGGCGTGGATCACTGGCAGATCGAGGCGCGGCCGACGATGCCGGCCGATCCGGAACGTTATCCGGAAGAGTTATGGGGCATCGAGGATC
The DNA here is from genome assembly GCA_025922795.1 of Candidatus Binatia bacterium. The sequence continues at coordinate 741 of JAICHC010000075.1, forward strand.
CGCGCATCACTTATATTGAGGAACTGAAAAAATATGCCGTCGTCTACACGGCGTACACGCGCGACGGCCCGGGCGTGTCGCTCGCGCTCACGGAAGATTTCCGCGAGTTCGAGCGCTATGGCGTAATCATGCCGCCGGAAGACAAAGACGCGGCGCTGCTTCCCCATCGCATCGCCGGTCAATGGGTTTTAATCCATCGCCCGGTGAGCGCGCCGCGCGCGCATATGTGGATTTCCTTTTCCGAAAACCTCTGCCACTGGGGTAAACACAAGCTGATGCTCGAAGCGCGTCGCGGCGCCTGGTGGGACGCTAACAAAATAGGGCTATCGCCACCGCCCCTAGTGACGCCGCGTGGATGGTTGGTGATCTATCACGGCGTGCGCCAAACGGCTGCCGGCGCGATTTACCGTTTGGGACTGGCGTTGTTTGATTTACAAGCGCCGGAGCGTTGTTTGAAACGTAGCGAAGAGTGGGTCTTCGGCCCGGAACAACCCTACGAGCGACGCGGCGACGTCGATAACGTTGTCTTTCCGTGCGGCACGACGATAGCTCCCGATGGCGACACCCTGCGTCTTTACTACGGCGCCGCAGACACGAGCATTGCCATGGCTACCGGCAGTATCCGCGCTTGCCTGGACCGCTTGGATAATGGCGGCTAAGAAAATTTTGAAATCGGTTCAATATTGGACAGAATTCTCCCGCTTCGGAAATATGACCGAGTTAAGGTAGAGGCAGGAGCCCGGGGTGGTTCGAAGCGAAGTTGGCGCGGACTCCGTAACCTTTAGCTTGATCCAACAGTTGTTGAGCCCTTCGAGACGGTTTGGTATAAGACGAAGTGACAGTTTCTCGGCTCCCCGCCGGATCCGGCATCTTGATCAACAAGGTTTACCTGCCAAAAGACCGCGTCTAGGAGTCGCGGCTGTCGATCGCTAAATGATGTTCATTTGACGCAATATCGTCACAGAAAGGAGCCACGAACATGATTCAAGAGACTCCTCAAGCAGACGAGTTCAAGCGGCAACTACGTGATTCTTTGCAGCGCGAGACTCTCAACACTCGCGCGATCAAAATCGCCCGGCACGCCAACGTGTACAACAGCGGCGATCAAGACGAGATGGTCTATTTCATCGAGAGCGGCCAGATCAAGCTGCTGATGTTATCGTCCGAAGGCAAAGAATGCCTTTTGGCCATCCATAGCGGCGGTGATATTTTCGGCGAGCTGTGCCTGACCGGGTTAGGGGCGCGCTCGGAGACAGCGACGGCGATGAAAGCAACGACCCTCAAGCAAATACCATGCAGTCGATTTTTTGATCGACTCAAACGCGACTCGCTGTTCGAGGGGTTTGTGCGCTACCTGGCCGTGCGTATTGCCGATCAGCAGCAGGTCATCGCCAATCTGGTGACCGTGGACAGCGAGCAGAGGCTCGGGCAAACATTGCTACAGTTGGCGCGCACCATGGGCAAGAAAGACCCGCGCAGCATCCGCATCGAGCTCAAGATAACCCACGAAGAGCTGTCCGAGATGGTGGGAACGACGCGGCCGCGGATCAGTCTCTTTATGCAGCGATTCCATAACCTTGGCTTAATCGAGACCAACGAAGATCGTTTCTTCGTCATCAAAGAAAAGAAGCTCACTGAATATCTGGCGCAGATCGCCTAGGGTGCCCGGCTGTTCCACTGGCGACTGAGAATGTCTAAAAAACAAGGCAAGTCGATCCGTTCCCGGTCGATAATCGGTCTTGCCCGCACTCTGAAGAATGGCCGATTCGCAATTGAAAAACTCCTTCAGCTATCTCACCTGTCCGCCGTTTACCGGATAAAATTTTTCACATTGGTTCAGTATTAGACAACCGCCGTTTCGGAATTGGCGTGCGGTTGACTAGTATAGAGTTGTCGATAGACCATCTCACTTAAGTCCCTGCAGAAAAGGCCGTCCTGCAACGGCGCTAAGTTGGGTGGTTTGTCAAAAAGCATCCAGCGCCCGGAGCTGACCAGCCGCCGCACAAGGCCACCGAGCCAGTCGCGCGAGCGTCCGGATTCGGCCATGACAGAGATGCTCCAGATAGAAAGGTCTGGTGATCATGAAGTTGTCCCCGGTCTCAAGTTCGCGCCCATTCCGGCGAAATTTCGCTGAAGCGCCGCATGATGGCGGCACGCCGCGAAACATTGTCGCCACGCTCATCGCCGGTGTCCGCGCGCGCTATGATGCGAGAAAGAATAAGCCGCCTAGCGATAGAAGATTCCGTCTATCGCCGATTTACTTCCTCGCCGCAGGTTCCGTAGCTCTGCTGTTAAACAGTCTGCTCGGCGGATCTCAGGCCGAGATAATCAGCTACAGCCAATTTAAATCCTTGCTAAAAAAGGGGCTTGTCGCTGAGGTCGTGATTGGCGAGACGACTCTCGAAGGCAATTTGAAGAGCGGCGCCGCCAAAGAGATTTTCACTCCGGAGAAACTCAAGAGCATCTCTCCTGAAATGTCGGTGGAGAAAACCTCTCTACCCTTTATCGCGGTGCGAGTGGAGGATCCCGACCTCACGGCCGAACTGGAAGCGGCTAATGCGCCGTTTAAGGGTCATGTGAGCAGCAATTGGCTGCCGACTCTTTTGTCCTGGGTGGTGCCCGTCGGGCTATTCTTTTTGATGTGGAGCTATCTCGGCAAGAAGATGGGTTCGGGAAGCGGCGGTTTAATGCAGATCGGTAAAAGCAAAGCAAAGGTTTATATCGAGAAAAAGACTGGAGTCACTTTTGCCGACGTTGCGGGTATCGACGAGGCCGAAGAAGAAGTCGCCGAAATCGTCGGTTTTTTAAAAGATCCGGACAAGTATCAAAGGTTGGGCGGCCGCATTCCCAAGGGTGTCTTGATTGTCGGTCCGCCCGGTACCGGCAAAACACTGCTCGCCCGCGCCGTAGCTGGCGAGGCGGGCGTGCCGTTCTTCAGCCTGTCAGGCTCTGATTTCGTCGAGATGTTTGTCGGCGTCGGCGCGGCTCGGGTCCGTGACCTCTTTCTTCAAGCGGTGAAGAATGCTCCCAGCATTATTTTCATCGACGAGCTCGATGCCATCGGAAAGTCTCGCGGCGTGAGCATGCTGACAGGCAACGACGAGCGCGAGCAGACTCTCAATCAGCTCCTGACCGAGATGGATGGGTTCGATCCGAATCAAGGGGTTATCATCATGGCTGCCACCAACCGGCCGGAAATCTTGGATGCCGCCCTGCTCCGTCCGGGCCGCTTCGATCGGCAGATTCTGGTGGATCGTCCCGATATTAAAGGACGGTCAAAAATACTCGAATTACATGCGAAGAAGGTGAAACTCTCGGCTGATCTCGATCTCGCTGTGGTGGCGGCCAAGACGCCGGGCTTTGTCGGCGCCGATCTCGCCAACATCGTCAACGAAGCGGCTTTGCTCGCCGCGCGTCAAGACAAACAATCGATCGATATGGCGGATTTTGACGAGGCGATCGAACGGGTGGTTGCGGGACTACAAAAAAAGAGCCGCGTTATCAATCCCAAGGAGAAAGAAATCGTCGCCTATCACGAGTCCGGTCACGCGCTCGTGGCGGAGCTCGTGCCGGGCGCTGACCCCGTTTCGAAGATTTCCATTATTCCCAGGGGCGTGGCAGCGCTGGGTTACACGACGCAATTGCCGACCGAAGAGCGCTATCTTATGACACGTTCGGAACTCCTTGCACGGATCGATGTTCTTTTGGGCGGGAGAGTTGCGGAGGAGATCGTCTTCGGCGACATCTCAACCGGGGCCCAGAACGATCTGCAGCGCGCCACCGACATTGCCCGGACCATGATCACTCAATTCGGCATGAGCGAGAAGCTCGGCTTGGCCTCCGTTGAAGGACCTCGGCGTGCCACGTTTCTGATGGTGCCCACCCCGAGCCCCAAGGACTACAGCGAGGAAACCGCGCGGCTCATCGATGGCGAGGTAAAACAAATTTTGTCGGAAGCCCATACGAAAGCTTGGGATATCCTGATCGCGCACCGCGGCGCACTCGAGGAACTGGCCAAGCTGCTGCTGGACAAAGAAGTCGTCGACCGACCGGCCTTGCAGGCGATCTTAAAAGTGCGGAGCATCGACAGCATCAAAGAAAAAAAGCGCGTCGCCGAGAGCAACGGGAATGAAAGCCCTGCGGCGTGTGCCGAGGGTGAATAGTCAAAGAATCTGTAAAGTCACATGTTTTGTTGAAGCCGAGGCTCGGCAAATAATCAGGAGACAAAGTCATGAAGAACGAAACGAATCGAGCGGGCGAACCGTTCGACGAGCGTGCCAATGAGGACAGCTATTTTGCGCTGAAAGAGCATGCCCTGATTGAAGAGATGAAGAGCGAGCATCAAAAGGCTGAGGCGGCAGAACGACGGGTGCTGATGGCGACATGTCCAAAGTGCTCAGGGAAATTGGCGAACGACAAGGTTAGGGGCGTGGATATAGAGCGCTGCGAAAGTTGCGAAGGGATGTGGCTCAGTAAAGGCGATCTCGCCGAGATTTTGCGACGGCAAGCGGGCGGGCCGCTGGGGGCTTTCATCGAGCGCTGTTTTGCCAAAGTGAAATAGCAGAAGAGTTAGACCGCGCCGCACCGACTAATTGAGCGGATAGTCGGCTTGCACATGAGAAAGTTGTCGTAATGTTCCAAACGTACAACCACACGGCGTGAATAGTGAGCGGGCGATCTTCAGCTCATTCCAGACTCCTTCTCTTTGTTTTCAAAATTTCTCAGCACTCACGCTATGCGTAACTGCGCAAGCGATGCGCGGGCAGGTCCGCCGCTGATGTCTGGAACGATGTTCAATTCGAGGGCGGTCACGCCGTCAAGATCTACGGAGTAATCCTCGCGTTCGCTCGTCGTGGCGGGAGGGCTGAAATTATACTGCTGGCGCACGATTTCGCGATAGGACTGCCCGCCGTTTGATGACCACCGGAGCATAAACTGCTGAGTGCGCTCCAACTCATCTTCGTGAAACTCTAAATGCACACGCTTGATGCTCTGCGGCTGGTCAAACACAAGGCGGACGGTCTGCGGTCCTGGTTGCCCGGCTCGCCAACCCGATTCCGCCCCTGGTAGCAATCCCGACTCGATCGGATGCGCCGGGTCCTCCGAGGTCACCTCCACCTGCGCCAAAGCGTCCACATTAAGCCAATCCTGATTCCCGGGGGATGCGTCTCGAGTGTCCTGACCGATAATTCGTTTCAACATGGTTTACCTCCTTACGATTCGATCGCGGGCTAGATACATTCAAGTGTGCACTTTGTTTCTCGAGCATTAAAGAGCATCGGCCTTAAGCCTTAATTTTTTTTGGTTGTCTGCGCGTCTCCGGGCCAGTCATCGAAACGGATGGCCATCTAACGACAAATTGGCGCTATGCTTGTGATAATTTCTTTTCAACCTGTTCAATATTAGACCGTAACCCTGCGGTCGTTCGACTATGTTCATCCAGTAACTTATACAAATAAACCCTCAGCGTTCGACGGCGAGTGGAAATCTGTGATCGGGTGACCGAAGACATCGGCGTGGTCAATAACTACCGCTCCCAGTTTCGATCACAGCACAATTTTTTTTCGCCATCGTTCGGATGATGCACGGAAAACAATCGTAGAAAAGCGACCTTTTGTAGTCCTGGAACGGACACAATAATCATGCTTTTGGAGACTTTTTATGTTGAGCGCTTAAGTCCATGCTGACCCATTGTGCGACCTGCGGGATTGAGAAATCAACGCTGATAAGCGTAACTGTGGTGTCAATTTTTTTATTCAATTTGTTCAATTTTAGACAGCGTTTTTACAGGGAGGCACAGTAAATTGCGTTCTTTGACAAAGAGCCCCGTGTTACGTGGAAAGATCCAAACGGGAGGCTATATGAATTTGAACCCATCGCCATTCGGGTTGGAAGACATCATCATAAATTCCGAGCTGCTAAACAGGCCCTCCAGAGCACCCAGCTATGAAATTGAAAATAAAGCTTTAATGGCGCTGGCACAGGCCCTTGTGGATGCGCCCGATACGATCTTGCAAAGCCTTGCAGAGACGGCCTTGCAACTTTGCCGCGCTGACACGGCCGGGATCAGCCTGTTAGAGGAAAAGGACGGCGTTGAAGTCTTTCGTTGGGAAGCATTGGCGGGAGTGTTTAGCGCCCGCCTTAACGTCACGATGCCCAGAGACGCAAGTCCTTGCGGCACCACAATCGACCGGAACGCAACCCAGCTCATGTACATGGCGGAGCGCGTTTTCCCGGCCCTGAAGTTGGAGCCGCCCGTCGTCGAGGCCTTGCTCATTCCGTTTCACGTCGGGCACAAACCCATCGGCACGGTGTGGGTCGTCGCCCATGACGAGCGCCGCAAATTCGATCGGGAAGACGAAAGGATCATCAAGACATTAGCTCAGTTCGCGTCGGTTTCCTGGCAACTATGGCAAGCACGGACCGCAGCCAGCGACGAACATCAACGAGCCCAGGATTTGGGCGCTGCAAACGCCGGACTGCAGGCACATATTGAGAACAGGACGAGGGTGGAAGAGCAGCTGCAGCAGCTCAATAGAGAGTTGCAACTGCGGATCGCGGAAAGCACTGCAGAATTGGCTAAGGCCAACGCCGAACTCGTGAGATTTGTCGAAGACGGCAAGGATTTTCGCAAGCAACTACGGCATTCAGAAATGACGTCAAATATAGGTAAGCTTGCGGCCGGCATAGCGCACGATTTCAATAACATTCTAAATGTCATCCAGGCCTATGCCGCACTGATCATGAGCCATCCGGCCGAGCGAAATAAGGTTGTCGAGGATGCGGAGGTGATCAGAGCGACCGTCGAGGAGGGCGTGGGCCTGGCGCGGCAGCTGCTCGCGGCCGGGCGAAAGACCGAGACAAAATTCGACCTTGCCGATATTAATGACGTCCTCCAACGGACGACTAACTCATTGACTCCGATGTTTCCGACGACAATTGTCTTTGCCGCAGATCTCGATCCGCGCGTGCCGATGATCATGATCGATGCCGGTCTTATATATCAGGCCATACTCAATCTCTGCATCAATGCGCGGGACGCGATGCCGGACGGCGGAAAAATTCTTTTACAGACTCGAACGACCTTGGGTGCCGCGCTGCGCCAACGTTTTCCCGAAGCCGAAGCAGAGCGATATGTTTACCTCAGCGTCACAGATACCGGCGTTGGAATGGAGGCCGATGTCAGGAGTCGCGCCTTTGAATCCTATTTCACCACTAAGAAGCCGGGCCAAGGGACCGGTCTCGGCCTATCGATAGTTCACGATATCGTCAGAGAACATGCCGGCTTCATCGAGCTAACCAGTGAACCAGGTTGCGGTTCGACAGTTCATATTTATTTGCCAATAGCGAGAGACGAAACAGCGACAGACGATATCAGTCCTCCATCGGCGCACAACAAAATAGAAGATCGATCGCGGCAGCGTGAGACGGTTCTCTATGTGGAAGACGATGCCAGGCTCTCCGGTTTGATGCAAAGGTTTCTGGAGAGGGAAGGATTCCAGGTCTTGACGGCCCAAAACGGCGTCGAAGCGGTGGAATTGCATAGCCGTCATAAAAACCAGATCGGAATAGCAATTCTTGATCTTGGTTTGGCAAAACTGAATGGCTGGGAGGCTTTTCAAAAGATGAAAAAAATCAATCCGAAGTTAAAAGGTATTCTTGCCAGCGGTTACGTGTCCGCGGAAGCCGAGTCGCGCGTGGCCAAGGGAGAGCTGAGCGGAGTGCTTCAGAAGCCTTATTTTGGCGACGAAGTTCTGGCCGTAATTAAGCAGGCAATTAAGACCCGATAAAGGGGGAGAGTCTTGTATCGACCGCCTTTGGGTGTTTGTATCTATTCATGTGACGGAACTCTTTAGGTCCAAGACAGCATCGTTAAAAAAATAAAAAAGGAGAGTGAAATCATGAAAACGACAGAGCCAGGCAAATTTTCTTACCTTTTATTAGGAATCGGCCTTGGCGCCGCCGTTGGCTCCGTGCTGCTCGCACGCAAGGAGACGCGCGATTTGCTCCGCGAGCGCAGCAGAAAAAGTCTTGATTATCTTAATCAAAAAGCGGCAAAGCTGCGCGAAGCTGCCGACGAGATTGCAAAAAGGGGCAAGGAGTTCGTCGGCCCTTATCGCGATTCGGTCAAGACCGATACGGAAGCCGAAACGCAGGCCTACCAGGAAGAGAAGCGGGAAACATTGGGCGGATAGAAAAAATGGATCTTTGGCTGAAATTTACTTTTAGGCGGCAAAATTGCGGCCCTGA
>JAICHC010000076.1 GCA_025922795.1 Candidatus Binatia bacterium
AAACCCCGATCATCAAGGCCGCGACTGCCGCGGCAACAAATCGGTTTCGGTATTTCATTGTTAATCCTCCTCTTCGATACAAATCGAATCGGCTCGGAGTCGACGAGCGGACAAACTATCGTCCACTCATTTTCTGCTGGCCATAGAGTTGAGCGAGGAAGCCGTTCTGCTTCATCTCGTTCACAAACCGCAGGTTAACAAAGTCGTCCACTTTGGCCTTGGCAGCCTTGGGGTCCACGACGCCTGGATTTGCAGCGTGTTCTTTAAACCTTCGATCGTGGGCCGGGTGTCCTCGACAAAAATCTCTTCATAGGCCGCATAGGTTCCCTCCAGCACGTCCCGGCTTTGTCCCCGGGTGTACTTCTGCATAATTTTTATGACCTGCTCTTTGTTGTTTTTGTAATGGTGGACCGCCTCGGCCATCGACTTGGCCAAGCCCATGACCGCGTTCGGGTGTTCGGCGATCATTCGCTGGGTGGTCACGGTGCAGGTAAATTGAAATGGGACATCGAGCTTGGCCATATCCATAATGACCTTGAGACCGGCTTTTTCGCCTTTGATTTTTCCCGGCTCGGTGACCACTGTGAAATCCACTTGTCCGGTCATGACGGCGGCAATTCGGGCTGGCGCGCCTCCCACCATGACGGCTTTGATGTTCTCATACGGAATGCCGACTTTTTTTAACGCCAGCCTCAGAGCAAAATCCGCAGAAGTTCCAGGGATGTGCGCGGCCGCTGAGCGGCCTTTGAGATCTTCCACTGATTTGATCTCGGGTTTGCCGATCAAATAGTAGGGCAACGTGTTGACCAGGCCGTTGATGATCACGACATCGCCGCCAGCCATGGCGCCATTCATCGCCGAAGTCCCGACGGCGCCGGAAAAATTGAGATCGCCGGCGATCAGGCTCTGAACCGCGCGCGTGCTACCGTTGATGAAGAGCAGATCTATATCCAGTCCGTGCTTTTTAAACAGGCCGGCCTCCTTGGCGACCCAAAAAGGCACGGAAGAGCTGGGCGAATCAGAAACGTAAGCCATGGTAAATTTGGCTTCGGCGCTTGCGTAGGCCGACAGAATCGCAACGATCACGGCGAAAACGATTGCGCAAAAATTAAGACGCTTCATGTCTTCCTCCTGTAGGTTCGGTGGCTTCGCCGAATTTCCGCCATAGTCGTCTCTTCGGCCTACAACGCAACTGCAATGCCATCAAAGATAAGCGTGAAAAAACGGGTGGCTAGGATCTATTCAACGAATGCGCGAGGAGTACAGCAAGGGGCGTGTGCAATATCTTTACATCATCGAGACGATTGACGCGGTCCTTGCGGGTTTTATGCACACGGGCGCAGCCAACCACCCCGCTGCTAGCTCTTATTCCTCGCAGGATATAAGAAAAATACGTGACGGCGTGTGCAAGTTGTTTACGCGAACTTCGCCGTCGTATATTTTTGATGCTGCGATCCTGGACGGCAAATGTTTGGAACGTTACGTGAACTGCAGTCAATGGGAGGGGCGACCGGGCGGTCGCCCCTCCCATTGAAAATTGCACTGCCAAACGGGAGGGCGATTGAATCAAGTGATCGGACACTTGGGGAATCCGAACCTCTCCTGCGTTCTAACGAACGATCAGAACCCGGTTACTTTATCACTCCTGCTGGGTTTCATGTTGGCGTAGATCGGAAATTCCTGGGGCAAGTCCCAACGCATAATCCGAGTTACGCGGGTGCCATTTTCCAGGTGCACGTTTTTACTCTGCTTGGTCTCACTGTTGACAGTAGCCCTCACCGTGTAATCGCCGGGGGGCAGTTGGAGATAAAGCCACGGCCCGTTACTGGTCATGTTGATCAGCTGCTTGCCGCGTTGATCTTCCACGACAACACCGACATCTGCGAGATAAACGCCCGCCTCCTCCGCGAAAGAGAGCTTTAGATTGTAATTTTCAGCCCAGTTCTCCATCTTTTCTCGCTCGCCGATGCCGACCCCGCCCGTCATATATGCAATCCCCTGATCGGTTTCGCCCCTGACGATTCCATGCCCGCCTTCGGACAATGATTGCGCAAATGGGCTGGCAGTGAACCATGCCGGTAACATCAATGCGAGACTCGCGGCCAGCAACACGGGCCAAGAGTTTCTTTGTGTTTTCATGATTGACTTCCTCCTTTAATGAAATATTGTTCGTTGGTTACAGTTGCGCAACAATATCCTCCTAGCCGCGGGACTACGCCAGCAAGAAAATGCCTTTCGTTAGTCTAAGGCCTACTACGTCTCCCAGCTATTCGTTTCCCGGACTCGTACATCGAGAGATATGCCTTTAGTCGATCTAAGCTCAGCGATCGCGCATTGGGACATGCTTGGGCAATGACGTCCGCCTCCTCACGGTCTGTATCACCGGTTACGATAACCATCGGCATGGCGGGGCGAGCATCTCTGAGATTCAATACTGTCTCAGCAACATCCATTGTCTTTCCGGTGGAGACGAGCACGGCCATATTAAACGTCGCGTGCTGTGCCTGAAAAATCGCATCCTCTCCGGTAGTGACCTTAGTGATCGCGCATTCCCTAGACTGGAGACATTCTCGCACCTCGTCACACGAGTCGGCCGACACGAGCAAGACTCTGTCGCCTTTTGCAATAACTGCTGAATTCATCGATCGAGTTCCGTAGCCGGCGTGGCTCCGCCGAGTCGCCGCATCGCAATACGAAATGCGCAAATCACATGCCAGCGCTGAGCGATTCGTCAACCCAGGAATTCGCTGTTCCGTCATTCCGGAGGCGGGAATGTCGTTCTGTTATCTTGGGACCAGTCTGGATCGCGGCTGGAGTTTATCCTGAGCGGCCTCTAAGGGGCGGGATGATGACCCTCACTCGCCTGAAGACAAAGGGATTTCACCATTGCGACGAGACATCAAGCGCACAACGCCCCAATACCGTCGGAGCGTGAAGAGTCATTCACACAGGCTGATAAAATGACGGGGATTGTGTGCACTTATGAGTCGGCGTGTGCACTGCGCGAGGCTCCAGGGATACGAAGTGAACACACGGTTGAACACTGCACGAATTTCACGTTGATAAGCTCGCTCGCGGATTCTTCTTCGATTCGTTAAAGCAGACCGTGTTTTGAGAGCTTGTTATAGAGCGCGCGCCGGCTGATACCGAGTTGCACCGCGGCCTCTTTCTTGTTGCCTTGTGTGGCCGCAAGCGTCATGGCGATGTACTCCTTCTCTACTGCTTCCAGGGTCATTCCTGGTCGGATCGGCGATGGTGTAGGGTTCTCTGCTGTGCTCGAGGCTAGGCTTTGTCTGATTCGTTCCGGGATCAGATCCAAAGTCAATTCTTCGTCCCTCGCCATCAGAACCGCTCGCTGAATTACATTCTTCAGCTCACGGATATTCCCCGGCCACGAATAACGCCTCAGGCAACGGTAAGTCTCCGGCGACACGACCTTGACGTTTTTCTGGTACAGGGTGTTAAATACGATGACGAAATGATTGGTCAGAAGCGTTACGCCGCCCGGCCGCGCGCGCAGCGGCGGTAAATTAATCCGAAACACATCCAAGCGGTAGAAGAGATCTTCTCGGAAGCGTCGTTGCGCGATCGCCTGTTGGAGATTCTCATTGCTTGCGGCAATGACGCGAACGTCTACCTGAATGTCTTTGTCGCCTCTTATGCGGCGGAAGGTTTTCGTTTCGAGAATGCGCAGCAGGCCGATTTGAGCTTTCTCGTCCATCGTGCTGATCTCATCGAGAAAAATCGTTCCGCCGTTGGCTTGCTCGAAAAATCCCTGGCGCCTCTCGATGGCGCCGGTATAGGCGCCTTTTTCGTGGCCAAACAGTTCGCTCGCGATCAGCTCGGGGGCTATGGCTCCGGTGTTCACCGGCACATAGACCTTGTCTTTTCTTTTGCTTCGGTTGTGAATCGCCGCCGCTACAAGCTCCTTGCCCGTGCCGGTTTCACCGGTGATCAGGACCGGAATATCGGCGGACGCTGCTTCCAGGATACGTTGAAATACTTCGCGCATCGGCAGGCTGATACCGATGATGCCCTCGAACTCGGTCAAGACCCGGACCTCGGGATAGGCAAGCATGTTTTGGCTGAGAGGATGGTTTTTTAGTGCCACCTTGACGAGCGCGGCCAAGCTATCGGCATCGACCGGCCGGGGAATATATTGATAGTTCGCTAACCTCAGCCCGCAGGATACCGGGTCGGGTTCTTCGCGGGAAATAATGATGACATGAGTCTGCCGAGAAGTTCTCGAGAATAGCTTCAGCAGCTTCGTTCGATTCGAACCGGAAGTCTCAGCCGCCCAGATAAGCATACTGTAAGGCGTCTCTTTTGACGCCTCAGCAGACGCGTTGGAAACCGAGCTGCCGTCTACGTAAATGCCGGGTAATTTGGCTTTAAGCAGTGTTTGGAGTTCGTTTTTCTCTTCGATGATTAAAACTCTGGGACAGTGGAGAGAGTCGCCGGCGGAAGATGTCTCTGGGCTTGGAAGCTGCGTCGGAATGTCATCATTCTGCGATCCGTTGGCACGATCAGGATAAACTCCGCTCGGAAGATCCCGCATTTTGAACCTATATATTGCTGGGTCGAGATTGTTCACCCGCTAAGCGGGAGCCTGCAGCTACACTATTCATGATGTAGGGTCACTATCGCTAAGCTGACGCTATCAATACCATACCTCCTAACTCTCAGATTTCCTGAAGTAAAGGCACCCGAGCCCGAGATCGCCGGCGGTGTTTCCAATGTCACAGATGCCGCCGCGCAATCTGCTATTCGTAAGCTATGACATACAGGACGACTTTTTTTGGACGTTGGGCTTAGTCGCGGTCAAAGACCATTACTCACTCCAGTAATCGTGCCGCCCATAATGGTCATAAAGCCGCTTTTCGTAATCGCGGCTTGGCAGAGCATGCGCGTCGTATTCCGGACCATTCCGGATCGCCTCGCGCGTCAGATCAACGTGTACTTTCGAATCCCTCCAGTTAATGCTGCGAATCCACTCGGGTGAGACCAGAACTTTCTTTCCCGGCCACCAGTTGCGGGTATCAACCACAATATAGCGGATGGTCCAGCTTTCATCGTCAATCAAAAGATCTTCCACATGGCCAATATCACCATCCGAAGCTTCGATATAGTAATCTGTTATTTCTTTGGTGCTGCGCAGATGGACATCGGTTTGCTGGTGCCTGGCCGCAGCAATTTCCTTTTCTACGGCACTTGGACCAGCCGCACCGTATCCGGGATACGCGGCGGGGTAATAAAACGGTCCCCATAGATAAGGTCCCGTCCAGTAGTATGGATAACCGTAGTAGTCATAGTAATCGGACTCATGCTGGCGCGATACCGGCTTATCCGTCTCGATCCCCGGACTGTTTTCAACTCGTTCCCTGTTCATATTTACCCGCAGCACCTGTGAATTCCAATCTACCGTGCCCAGTGCCAGCGGCGAGATTAAAACTTTCCGTCCCATGAGCCAGCTGCCGGTGTCGACCACAAGATATCTTACCGTCCAGTTATCATCGTCAAAGTAAAATTCCGCCACCGAACCGACATCGCCATCGCTGGCTTGGACAGTATAGCCCTTTAACTCTTCAACGTTTTTCAGCATGCTAACCTCCTCCTTCGTTACTAACCGAAAGCCGAAAGGCCCGAGAGGATCTCTGGCTTGAAAGTACGAAGTTCCTCTCGAGCCCCGTATGGCTTAATTGAATTTGATCCCGTTACGGAATGTACCCGCTGGGGGACTTCCCGTCATCGCGACGAATTGCGCCCAAGTTGCCGGTAAAATTCGCGCCCCTCTCTTCGAGGTGCGCAACCGTTGCGCGATCAAGGATGCCGGTCTCCTGGATATTATTGAAGTCCTGGAATTTCCGTAACGCTTGCTCGGTCTGTGGGTCCATCTGGCCAGCCATCCGGCCGGTCATTGGACCCGGCTCATAGCCCTGCGACTTCAGTACACGCTTGACCTCCACCACGTTCTCCGCCGATATGAAGGCCGTTCCTGAGCGGCGAGCTTCAAGATCCGGGTTCCTGGTGCGCGCAATATCTCTATCCGATGACGCGCAAGCCCCACTCCCTAACGAGATTGCGGCCGATAGCAGAATCAATTTCGTCTTGTTCATCTCTGTACCTCCTAAAATTTAGTTAAGTCGCGCCCCAGCCTGGAGGCCGCAATGGGCGTGCCACAAATCTTATAACCCGCCGATTGCCAGGCTGAGGAGAATGTTCTGAGTTCGAAAGCTCAGCAGGACTGAAACTTAAGCGGCGATGAATTTTCCCGACTCGCTTCCAATACTTAGTACTAATTGCTGTGCGGCGCAGACCGCTCATGTCTCAATTTCGGCGAAGGAACAGTTTGCCAAGTCCCAAAAACGCATCGTTCGCCGGATACTTGCGGAACTACCCGTGTGGCATATCTCTTGCGGGAATAAAACCGAAAGAAGCAGAATGATCGTCACGCTAGTAGCTAGCATCGTATCCACGGAGGTGCCGGCGGTGTCACGGTCATCGTTAGGACGCACTGCGGCGAGCCACCGAGTTGGTGCGCTTTCACAAACCAGAGGAGGAAAGAGGTATGAATATTCCGATGATCGCCGGCCGGGTGACTCTCAGTTCAACTTTACTGTTCGCAACTATTAGCTGCGGGACAGTGCAAGAGTATGTCACCGAAAATCCTAGAACCGCGATTGGCGCGGGTATCGGGACGTTGGGTGGCGCAGCAATTGGAGGACTCGTCTTTGATAGTGCGGGCGCCGCCGTAGCGGGTGGGTTGCTTGGGGGATTGGCGGGAGGTCTAGTCGGGAGAGCTCTAGAACACAAAAACGAAGATTACGAAGAGACCGCGCGAGACTACGCCTACCTCTCTGAAGGCCGCGAGACCATCTTGCGTGTCGAAGAAGTCGATACGGACCCTGCAAGAATAAACCCGCGCGAGCGCATCAACCTGGTCACGCGCTATGCCGTCTTGCCGCCGAAGCGGGATCAACAGGTGTCGGTTACGGAAAATTGGACAATCCGCCACAACGGCCGAGTCGTCGGAAACCCGGCTCTCATAATAAGCCGTACGGGTGGCACGTGGTCCAGCGCGATACCTATTACTCTGCCCGCCGGAGCCGATCCGGGAACCTATGAGGCTACTGTAGAAGTTCAGGCGGCCGGTGTCAGCGATCGCGGGTCGACGACCTTTAGAGTCAGTTAGTTGGGTACATTCAAAGGAGGGTGCGGGAATGCAGTTGATTTATGCACGGCAAAGAAAGTTCTTAACGGCCATCGTGCCGTTTCTTCTGTTTAGCCTAGTAGCATTGGATTTACCGGATGCCGCGGAAACCGAGCCAAAGAGAACGGCATCTGGACTCAGTGGCCTGCCGAACTTCGTGGAATTGGCTGAAAAACTCGAGCCCGTGGTCGTCAACATTTCTACGACACAAGTATCGAAACCTGAGCAATCCTCGCCGCAGCAACCCGGCCCCGACCCCTTTGGCGGGCAAAGTCCCTTTGGTGAGAACGATCCATTCGGGGATTTTTGGCGCCGCTTTTTTGGGGATCAGTTCGGCGCGCCGGGCGGTCCGCGCGCTTTGCCGCGCAGAGGCTTGGGCTCCGGCTTTATTATCGATCAGAAGGGCCTCGTTTTGACCAACAATCACGTCGTGGAAAATGCCGATAAGATTACTGTCAAGCTTGCCGATGAAAGAGAGTTCAGCGCGAAAATAGTCGGCCGGGATCCGCGAACCGATATCGCTGTCATACAAATCTCTGATGGAAAGGGCAGTTTCGCCGTGGCGCCATTGGGCGATTCGGATAGCCTGCAAGTAGGAGAGTGGGTGGTCGCTATGGGCAGCCCATTCGGACTGGATAATACATTGACCGCCGGCGTTGTCAGCGCCAAAGGCAGACACATCGGCGCCGGTCCCTATGATAATTTCATTCAAACGGACGCGTCGATCAATCCCGGCAACTCGGGCGGACCTCTCGTGAACTTGCGCGGCGAGGTCGTCGGAATCAATACGGCGATATTCAGCCGGGCTGGAGGCAATCTCGGCATTGGCTTTGCCATTCCGATAAATTTGGCCAAGGAGATTTTGCCGGAACTGATCGACAAAGGAAAAGTTACCAGAGGCTGGCTCGGAGTCAGCATTCAGAACGTCACGCCCGAGATCGCCGACTCTCTGGGCCTTGAAAAGAGCCGCGGCGCTCTCGTGGCGAACGTCTTCGACGGAAGCCCGGCGGCCGAAGCCGGCATCAAGACCGGCGATGTGATCGTCGAATACAACGGCAACAAAATCGAAGAATCAAACCAGTTGCCGATCCTGGTAGCTCGCACCGAAGTCGGCCAAACCGTCAAGGCGATGGTGGTGCGCGACAAAAAGCAAATCCCGATTACCGTGCGGATCGCCGAGCTGAAACAAGAGGAGGTTGTCGCGGCTGGACCGAAAGAGGAGGGACAGCTCGGTCTCACAGTGCAAAACATAACCCCGCAGCTGGCGGAAAGTCTCGGACTCAAGCGTCCTAATGGAGTGGTCATCACATCCGTTCAACCGGAAAGTGCTGCCGCGGAGGCCGGGCTTCGCCGCGGAGATGTGATTCTGGAAGTGAATAGACAAGAAATTGCTAACGTCGATGCTCTCCAAAACGCTGTAAAGAGTGCCAAGCCGGATTCCAATATCCTGTTTCTGATCCGGCGCGGCGACAATAATGTCTTTCTCGCGCTCAAGTCCCCCGGACCGCAGGGCTGACGCTTTTCTATGTTGCGATTTTCGATTTTTGCTTTGCGATTATACTTGAGCCCAGCGATACGCATTGCCGGAAACAATGGAATTGCACGTGAGAAGCACTTCGTTGCGCTTGTCTTTTCTGACGCTCTTTATCGCCGGCCTACTGGCGAGCGGCTGTGCAACCAAAAGAATTATAAGCGAGTGGAGCAATCCGGCTTATCGGCTTTCAACGCCGCCGTTTGAACGCATCTTGGTGGTCGCCGCGACCGACCAAACCA